>JAGOWL010000155.1 GCA_018060215.1 Pseudoxanthomonas sp. | reverse complement strand
GGCGCGACCCGGAACGCCCGCTGCCGCTCCTTCAGCGCGGCCCGGACCTCGGGGATGGCGGCGATCGCCGAGGCCAGGGTACCGGTGGTCTCCAGCCGCAGCTCGTCGGTGGCATCGGTACCGTTGACCAGCACCCGCAGTCCGCCATCGCGGTCCTGGAAGCGGATGTCGGTGTCGAAGGTGCAGCGCACCAGCGCCGCCGGGTCGGCCAGGTCCAGGTCGGCCCAGCTGGCCGCCACCCCGACCGCCCGGTACAGCGCCCCCGAATCCAGGTAGTGCCAGCCCAGGCGCGCGGCGACCAGGCGGCTGACGGTACCCTTGCCGGCACCGGAAGGGCCGTCGATGGTAAGGACCGGGACGGTGGCGGACATGGCGACTCCGGGGCTGGATGCGGGGGATGGGGCGGGCGATTGTAGCCCGGTCGCCCGGTCCGGCCCGGCGGCAGGGCGCAAACACTTGAAACGGCAAAGGAAAGCCGGATACAATTGCCGGCTTGTTTGCACGCCCTGGCCGATCCGGCCCTGGCATTCCCATCCGTCGTCCTCCGAGGTGTGTCATGAAAGTCCTGTCCTCCCTGAAGTCGGCGAAGACCCGTCACCGCGACTGCAAGGTGGTCCGCCGCCGCGGCAAGGTCTTCGTGATCTGCAAGTCCAACCCGCGCTTCAAGGCCCGCCAGCGCTGAGTTGGCCGGCGACCGGCCCCGGCCGGCGCGCGGATCAGGCGAAGGCCGCAGCGATGCGGCCTTTCGCGTTTCCAGGGCCCGTCTCCGCCGGGCCGCCGCTTCTGCTTACAATCGTCCCCGCGCCCAGGCCTGCCTGGCACCGCCGCCGCGCGCGGCCATCCTCCGGGAGAACAACACGATGAAGCACCGACTGAACCCCCTGATCCTGCCGGTCCTGCTCGCCGTCTGTGGCGCCGCCCAGGCCGACACCCTGCTGGTGGACCGCGCCAGCCAGAAGCCGGCCGTGGCCACGCCCGCCCGCGGGTTGGGCATGGGCGAAGTGGAGGCCCGGTTCGGCGCCCCGCAGCAGAAGCTCGATCCACGCGGCGGCCAGAAGCGGCAGTGGCCGGCCATCCACCGCTGGGTTTATCCGGAGTTCGTCGTCTATTTCGAGAAGAACAAGGTGATCGATGTGGTGGCGCGCCAGGCCAGTGCCGCCGAAACCGGCCCGAAGCCGCCGATCCGCTGAGGCCCACCACCCGCAACAGCCCGCGCCCTCCGGTGCGGGGCCCCATGGGGTCAATCCCCCGCACGAGCCTTCAGACCTGATGAACACCCCCGTGTTGCGCTTCCCCGCCGAGTGGGAACCCCAGTCGGCGGTCCTGATCGCATGGCCGCATGCCGGCACCGACTGGGCCCAGCGCCTGGGCGAGGTCGAGGACACCTATGTCGCCCTGGTCGCGGCGATCACCCGCTTCCAGCCCGCCTGGATCTGCGTGGCCGACGACGACCTGCAGACCTACGCCGAGGCGCGCCTGCGCTCGGCCCGGGTGGACATGGACCAGGTCCGCTTCATCGCCTTCGATTACGACGACACCTGGCTGCGCGACTCCGGGCCGATCGTGCTGCGCGAGGGCGACGGCTTCCGCGTGCTCGATTTCCATTTCACCGCCTGGGGCGGCAAGTTCGAAGCCGGGCGCGACGACCGTCTGGTCGAATCGCTGGCCAGCCAGGGCGTGTTCGGCGATGCGCCGCGGCAGCGGATCGATTTCGCCCTGGAAGGCGGCGGCATCGAGACCGACGGCGCCGGCAGCCTGCTCACCACCTGGCAATGCCTGCACGAACGCCACCCGCAGGCCGACCGCGCCGAACTGGATTCGAAGCTGCGCGACTGGCTGGCCCAGGACCGGGTGTTGTGGCTGGACCGCGGCTGGCTGGAAGGCGATGACACCGACGCCCACATCGACACCCTGGCGCGCTTTGCACCGGGCGATGCGATCGTGTTCCAGGCCTGCGACGATCCGGGCGACTCGCACTACGCCGAGCTGCAGGCGATGGCGGCGGAACTCGCCGCGCTGCGTACCTCCGATGGGCGTGCGTACCGGCTGTTTCCCCTGCCCTGGGCAGCGCCCATCCTCGACGACGGCCGGCGCCTGGCTGCGTCCTACGCCAACTTCCTGATCGTCAACGGCGCGGTGTTGATGCCGGCCTATGGCGACCGTGCCGACGACCGTGCGGCCGCGGTGCTGGCCCAGGCCTTCCCGGGCCGCGAGATCGTGCAGGTGCCCTGCCGCCCGCTGATCTGGCAGAACGGCAGCCTGCACTGCATCACGATGCAGATCCCGCGCGGCCTGGCCGGTTGACCTGACCCTTACAATGCCCGCCATGAATGCCAAGACCCTGCCCGTCGCCCTGATCCAGGAAGCCAACCACGGCGATGCCGAGGCCAATCTGGCCGTGATCGAATCGCGGGTGGCCGAGGCCGCCGCCCAGGGCGCGCGGCTGGTGCTGCTGCAGGAACTGCACAACGGCGCCTATTTCTGCCAGCACGAATCGACCGCCGAGTTCGACCTGGCCGAGCCGGTTCCCGGCCCCAGCACGCAGCGCCTGGGCGCGCTGGCCAAGAAGCACGGCGTAGTCATCGTCGGTTCGCTGTTCGAGCGCCGCGCTGCCGGCCTGTACCACAACACCGCCGTGGTCCTGGAGAAGGACGGCACCTTGCTGGGCAAGTACCGCAAGATGCACATCCCCGACGACCCGGGCTTCTACGAGAAGTTCTACTTCACCCCCGGCGATCTGGGCTTCACTCCGATCGACACCTCGGTCGGCCGCCTGGGCGTGCTGGTGTGCTGGGACCAGTGGTATCCGGAAGCGGCGCGGTTGATGGCCCTGGCCGGTGCCGAACTGCTGCTCTACCCCACCGCGATCGGCTGGGATCCGGACGACGTGCAGGACGAGAAAGACCGCCAGCGCGACGCCTGGGTACTGAGCCATCGCGGCCATGCGGTGGCCAACGGCCTGCCGGTGCTGTCGTGCAACCGGGTCGGCCATGAAGCCTCGCCACTGGCTTCCGACAAGCACGTTGGCGCCTCGGGCATCGACTTCTGGGGCAACAGCCACGTGCTCGGGCCGCAGGGCGAGTTCATCGCGCAGGCCGGCGCCGAGCCGACCGTGCTGGTGTGCGAGGTCGACCTGCAGCGCAGCGAACAGGTGCGGCGGATCTGGCCGTTCCTGCGCGACCGCCGGATCGACGCCTATGGCGACCTGCTCAAGCGCTACATCGACTGAATGACCGACATCGCCACAGACCACAGCGGGCAACTGCTCGCCGGCCAACCGGTACGCATCGTGGAACGCGATGGGGTGCGCTACACCCTGCTGGGCACCGCGCATGTTTCCCAGGCCAGCGTCGAGGCGGTGCGCGCGGCCATCGACAGTGGTGCCTACGATGCGGTGGCGGTGGAACTGGACCCGGGCCGGCTGCAGTCGCTGACCGATCCGGAAGTGCTGGCCAGGCTGGACATCATCAAGGTCGTGCGCGAAGGCAAGACCCACCTGTTCGCCGCCAACCTGGCCCTGGCTGCCTACCAGCGCCGGCTGGCCGAGCAACTGGGGGTGGAGCCGGGCGCCGAACTCAAGGCCGCCGTGCACGAGGCGCAGGCACGCGGCCTGCCCTTCCACCTGATCGACCGCGAGGTCGGTCTGACCTTCCGCCGGGCGATGCAGCAACTGGGCTGGTGGGGGCGGGCCAAGACCAGCGCCGGCATCGTGCTGGCGATGGTCGGCGACGAGCAGATCGGCGAGCACGACATCGAGAAGCTCAAGGCCGGCGACGTGCTTGAATCGAGTTTCAGCGAGTTCGCCGCGCACAGCCCGGCCCTGTACGAAAGCGTGATCGCCGAGCGCGACCGCTACATGGCCGCCAACCTGCGCGCGCTGGCCACCGGCCCGGCGCGCGAGGTGCTGGCGGTGGTCGGTGCCGGCCACCTGCCCGGGCTGGCCCGCCACCTGGCGGCGGATGTGCAGGCGCCACAGTCCGTGCGCAGCGACCTGGAGTCGGTCCAGGAGAAAAGCCGGTTCCCGTGGTTCACCCTGGCCCTTGCGGTGTTCGTGCTCGGCGGCTTCGCCTGGGGCTTCTGGCAGGGCGGGCTGGACGTGGGCTCGGACCTGATCGTGCAATGGGTGCTGGCCACCGGCCTGCTCGGCGCACTGGGCTGCGCGATTGCCGGCGGCCACCCGCTGAGCATCCTGGCCGCCTTCGTCGCCTCGCCACTGACACCCCTGCACCCGGCCCTGGCCTCGGGCACGATCAGCGCCCTGGTCGAGGCGACCCTGCGCAAGCCCACCTACGGCGACTTCATGGCCCTGCGCGACGACGTGCAGGTGGTCAAGGGCTGGTGGCGAAACGGGGTGGCGCGGATCGTGCTGATCTTCTTCCTCACCAGCCTGGGCACGGCCATCGGCGTGTGGACCGGCGGCCTGCGCATGCTGGGCAGGCTGTTCGGCTGATCGCCAGCGCCGGGCCCGCCCCCGGCGGTGTCGACACCGACACCCCCACCCACCCCACGCCAGCCCAGGCTCAGGTCCCGCCCGGCCCGGCCGTGGACGCCAGTGAACTGTCACCGGTCACCGCACCTGCGTCCACGCCGCGGGCGCGGCGCAGCAGCCGCGAGGTACCGGTGCGCAGGTCGTCGAGCATGGCGTAGATGGTGGGCAGGAACAGCAGGCTGACCACGGTGGAGAACGCCAGTCCGCCGGCGATGGCGCGCGCCATGGGGTGGTAAGGCGGCATGCCGTCGGCGGTATGGGTGTTGAGCGCGATCGGGACCATGGCCAGGATCGCCGTGCCCATGGTCATCAGGATCGGGCGCAGGCGCTCGCGGCTGCCCTCCACCAGTGCCTCCAGCCGCGGCAGGCCGCGCCGGCGCAGGTTGTTGATGTGCTCGATCATGACGATGCCGTTGTTCACCACCACCCCCATCAGCACCAGGATGCCGATCACCGCCATGATGTTCATCTCGGTGCCGGTCAGCCAGAACAGCCAGTACACGCCGAAGATCGAGAACA
>JAGOWL010000035.1:13696-15986 GCA_018060215.1 Pseudoxanthomonas sp. | reverse complement strand
ATGGCGGCAGCTACAACGGCTTCGCCCAGTGGGCCGCGCTCAAGCACCGGCCCAAGGCACTGAAGGCGATCGCTCCGTCGGCCACCGTCGCACCCGGCATCGATGTGCCGATGGAAGGCGGCATCTTTCTCAACTTCATGTATCCGTGGCCGTTCTATGCGGCCAGCAACCGCTCGCTGGACGACGCGCGCTACGGCGACAGCGCACGCTGGGCGGCATTGAACCGCGACTGGTACGCCAGCGGCCGCGCCTACCGCGACCTGCCGGCGATCGATGGCGAACCCAACCCGGTGTTCACCCGGTGGCTGCAGCACCCGGACTACGACGCGTACTGGCAGGCGATGATTCCGCAGGGCGACGAGTTCGCCGGCTTCGACATCCCGGTGCTGGCCACGACCGGTTACTTCGATGGCGGCCAGATCGGCGCGCTGCACTATTTCCGCGAACACCTGCGGCATCGCCCCGACGCCGACCACACCCTGCTGATCGGTCCCTACGAACACTTCACGATGCAGACCGGCGTGCCGGCGCAGGTCCAGGGCTACACGGTGGACGATTCGGCGCGGATCGACCTGCAGGCGCTGCGCCTGGCCTGGTTCGACCATGTGTTCAAGGGCGCGCCCAGACCCGGACTGCTGGCCGACCGGGTGAACTGGCAGGTGATGGGCGCCGACACCTGGCGGCACGCGCCAACGCTAGCTGCGATGGCCACGCGCACGCAGCAGCTGTGCCTGGTACCGGGAGCGAAGGCGGGAAAGTACCGGCTGGCACCGCAGCCCAGGCCCAAGGCGATCAGCACCCAGCGCGTGGACTTCAACGACCGCAGCGATGCGGGCTGGACGGCGCCGGACACGGTGGTCAACACCGCCCTGGATCCACGCACCGGACTGGCCTTCGTCAGCGACGTGATGCCGCAGGACCTGGAACTGGCCGGTGCGTTCAGCGGCGTGCTCGACTTCACCGTCAACAAGCGCGACGTCGATATCGCCATCGGCATCTACGAGCTCAACGCGCAGGGCGATTACCTCGATCTGGCCTGGTGGCTGCAACGGGCCAGCTACAACGCCGACCGCCGCCAGCGGCAACTGCTGCAGCCCGGCGTGCGGCAACGCCTGGTGGTCGGGGACACGCGCCTGCTCGGTCGCAGGCTGGCTGCCGGCAGCCGCCTGGTGGTGACGCTGGGCGTGGTCAAGCAGCCGGACCGGCAGCTCAACCTGGGCAGCGGCAAGGACCCTTCAAGTGAAGTCATCGCCGATACCGGCACGCCACTGGAGATCCGGTGGCGCGGTAGCAGCTGCCTGCAGTTCGGCGTGCGGTCGGGAACCTGATCCGACGAATCAACCCGCGCCAACCGGCGATCCCGGCTGGCGAGAGCGAAGAAGCAGGCAGGCGGATTACTGCCCGCCGTGCGCCTGGCCCCAGTCCAGGTCCGGCTCGGGGTGGTAGCCGATGCCCAGTGCATCCAGCTGCGGGCGCAGTGCGCCCAGTCGCTGGAGGAAGCCGGCATCGTCGCGCTGTGCGGTCGGCGACCTCATGCGGGTGCGACGATCCGCACGTGCACACTGCGATAGCCGGCCACCGGCGGCAGCTCGCGTACCGGCGGGCGGGCCGCATCGAACTCGACGCAGCCGGCCCCGAGCAGGGCGCGGACCAGCACACGCAGCTCGGCCGTGGCCAGCGGCCGGCCAGGACAGGCATGCGGGCCGAAGCCATAGACCAGGTTGCGCGCCGCATGGGCCTGGGGATCGAAGCCGTGCGGATCGGAAAACGCATCCGGATCGAGGTTGGCCGCACGCCAGTCCAGCACCAGGACCTGGCCGGCGGCGACCGGACAACCATCGACCACGGCGTCGGCGGTGGCGATGCGGCGGTTGCTGACGAAGGGATCGTCGGCACGCAGGATCTCGTCGATCGCCGCGTCCAGGACTGCGTCCCCGGCCTGCCGCAGCATCGCCTGGCACTCCGGATGGCTGGCCAGCCAGTGCACCACCACCCCGGCACATAGCGCGATCGAGGACAGGTCGCCGGCGGTCCAGTTGCGCAGCACCGAAACCAGCTCGGCATCTTCCAGCACCCGGCCGTCGTCCCACCGCAGCTGCCGCAGTTGCGTGGTGGCGCCGCCGCGTGGCACGCGGCGGTCCTGCTGCAACAGGCGCTGGACGATGGCGTCGAAGCGCAGCGCAACCTCATCGGTACGCCCCGGCTCGCCGGGTCGGCTCGCCTCACGGTTGGCGACGACCCAGTCCAGCAGATCGTCTTCCATCTCCGTGCCCCAGCCCAGCCACGCAGA
>JAGOWL010000035.1:0-13596 GCA_018060215.1 Pseudoxanthomonas sp. | reverse complement strand
GTGACACCGCATTGGAGAATACCTGCGGGTCAGCGGCCACGGCGACCACCGCAGCATGCGAGCGCACGACCAGACGGCCGGCGGCGTCGCGCGAACTGCGGCAGTGCGTATCAGGCATGGGAAGGGCTCGTGTTGGCCAATGCCAGCGGCACGGCGGTCAACACCATGGCCGGCCGGCTCAGGTGCCCAGCAGTTCCACCTCGAACCTGAGCGTGGCATGCGGCGGAATCACACCGCCGGCGCCGCGCGCGCCATAGCCCAGGCTGGCCGGGATCAGCAACACGCGGGTGCCGCCCACCTGCATGCCCTGCACGCCCTCGTCCCAGCCCTTGATCACCATGCCCGCGCCCAACGGGAAGATGAAGGGCTCGTCGCGATCCTTGCTGGAGTCGAACTTCGCGCCCTGCTGTCCATCCACGTACAGCCAGCCGGTGTAGTGCACGGTCACGTTGCGGCCGGGCACGGCCAGCGGGCCGGTGCCCACGACGGTGTCTTCGTACTGCAGGCCGGAAGCGGTGGTGGTGAAGGCCATGGGGGGATCCTTGCGCGGGTGTGGGGGGATGCGTGGACGCCCAGTGTAATCGCTGTGCGCTCCGGCAATCCTCCGGCGGCAGCCTTGACCCGCTCCCGGGGACACAGCGCCTTCCCCGGCTCGCGTGTTCTGGGTATGGTTGTGGTCGGACCATGGCGAGGAAGGGCTTTCGACATGACCACGGCATTCAAGATCGGAGACCATGTCAGCTGGAACTCGGAAGCCGGGCGCGTGTCCGGTCGGATCATCGCCGTGCACGTCCATGATTTCGACTACAAGGGCCACACCCACCATGCGACCGCGGATGATCCGCAGTACGAAATCCACAGCGACAAGACCGACCACATCGCCGCGCACAAGGGTAGCGCCCTGACCCGCATCGGCCGCTAACGGTGGCCCGTCCGTTCTACACGATCGGCCATTCCGACCACAGCCTGGATGCGTTCGGCGCGCTGCTGTCCACGACCGGCGTGCAACGGCTGGTCGACGTGCGCAAGATGCCGCGTTCGCGCGCCAACCCGCAGTTCAACGGCGA
This sequence comes from Pseudoxanthomonas sp., assembly GCA_018060215.1. Classification (GTDB taxonomy): domain Bacteria; phylum Pseudomonadota; class Gammaproteobacteria; order Xanthomonadales; family Xanthomonadaceae; genus Pseudoxanthomonas. The sequence continues at coordinate 12,529 of JAGOWL010000035.1, read as the reverse complement.
TACGCTACCGGCCGCGCTGGCCACGCTGGGTATCACCTACGCCTACGCTGCGTCGCTGGGCGGACTGCGGGGCCGCGACGCGACGGTACCGGCCAGCGTCAACGGATACTGGAGCAACCGCAGCTTCCACAACTACGCCGACTACGCCCTGTCAGCCCAATTCCGCACCGGACTGGAGCAACTGGTCGAGGATGGCCGCGCCGTCACGTGTGCGGTGATGTGTGCCGAAGCAGTATGGTGGCGCTGCCATCGCAGGATCATCGCCGACTACCTGCTTGCCCGCGGCGAGCAGGTTTTCCACATCATGGGGGGCGGCCGCCTGGAACCGGCGCGAGCCAGTGCCGGTGTCGTGCTGCAGGCGGACGGGACGATCCATTATCCTGCCGCTGGGACGCCGGAGGCAGGGTGATGGGCTGAATGCCTGCAGACAGCCGGCCACGAACCACCACCGGCAATCCGCGCTAGCGCGGATCCGGAACCTCGCCCGGCTTGTAGGCCGGCAGCCAGCCGGCCGGCACGATCGACAGCAATGCCAGCCCGGCCATCAGCAGCAGGCCCAGCTTGAGCGCGCGCAGGCGCGCATCGGTGTTCACCTGCAAGGCCTCGGCCTTCTGCTCCGGCGTGGCATCCGTTTGCGCCAGAGCCGACTCGAGCCGGTCATTGCTGACGAAGTTGATGCTGTCGAGCTGGACCTGGCTCTGCAGTTCCGGGGTGAGGATCGGATTCGACGCCAGGTTGCGCACCACCATCGTGCTCAACATGCCGACCAGCAACGCACCGGCGACCGCCGTACCCACCGCGGCGGCCAGGTTGTTGGTGGTGCCGCGCAGCGAGCCGACATCACCGGCCAGTTCCTTCGGCGATGCGGTGACCAGCACGTTGAACAGCAGCGTCACCAGTGCACCCTGGCCGATGCCGAACACGATCAGCCCGAGCATGACCGGGACCGAACTCCAGTCGTTGCGCACCACGAACGACAGCCACAGCAGCCCGGCCGTGCACAGGATGAAGCCGAACCGACCGATCTGCCGCGGCGCGAAACGATCGTAGAAGCGGACCACCAGCAAGGCAGTGAAGAACACGGTGAGGTTGAACGGGAGCATCGCCACCGAGGTGGCCAGCGGCGTGCGCCCCTGCACGATCTGGATGTACAGCGGCACCGAGAAATTGAGGCAGGCCTCCAGCGCGACCACGGCGAACATCGCGTAGACCGCCGCGCGCTCCTGCGGTGAATCAATGACCGCCAGTGCCAGCAGCGGGGTCTGCCTGCGCTCCTCACGGCGCCGCGTCCAGCTGAAGAAGGCCTGGCCCAGCACCACGCCGACCAGGATCATGACCGGTGCCGCGGAGATGCCCATCAGGTTGAACGGCGCGGCCGGGCGCGCGAAGAACAGGCCCCAGGCGTTGAGGTTGTTGAAACCGAAGCTGATCAGGATGATCGCCGAGGCCGCCAGCACCACGCCGACACCGTCGATCCTGACCTCCGGCCGGCCATGGTCGGGCTTGAGCCTGAAACTCAGCGCGAACACCACCGCCGCCACCGCGACCAGCAGGCCGAACACCGGTCGCCAGCCGATGTAGGTGCCCAGCACGCCGCCGATCAGGAAGGCCAGCACACCGGCGCCTGCACGCGCCGACCCCAGTGCCCCCAGGGCCGTGGCCTGTTGCGCACCGCGATAGTTCTCCGCGATCAGCGCCACCAGGGAGGGCACGATGACGGCGGCAGCCGCACCGACGATCGCCTGGGCGGTGATCATGGCCGTGGCCGTGGGGCTGATGGTCATCAGCACCTGGCCGCCGCCGAAGAACAACACCGCGATCCGGAATACCCGCAGCGCGCCGAAGCGCTGCACCAGCTTGGCGCCCAGCATCACGAAGCCGGAGACGATCATCGAGTAGACGACAATTCCGGTGGCCACCGTGGTCGGTGGCGTGCCGAAGCTCTCGACCATGCCGCCCATGGCCACCGGCAGCGAGGCCACGTTGAAGGACATGATCGCCTGGCCCAGCGCGATGGCGATCATGGGTATCCAGGAATTGCGCTCTTCGGTCGCCGTTGCGGTGGACATGGGACTACCCCTCCGGGTGCTGTCGCTACGATTGGTGCGGCGTCTACCGGTTCGGCGAGGACACCAGCAGGTCCAGGCCCAGCCGCTGGGAAAGGAACTGGGTGACGAGTTGCCCCTTCACGCTGTTGCCCGCCTCGTCCAGCGGCGGCGCGAAGGTCCCCAGCCCACCCTTGCCGGGCGAGACGGTGACGATGCCACCGCCGATGCCACTCTTGCCGGGCAGGCCGATCTCGTAGAGCCAGTCGCCCGAAGTTTCGTACAGGCCGGCGGTGAGCATCACCGCCAGGGCGTAGTGGCAGACCTCCGGCTTGACCACCTGCTCCCGGGTCACCGGATTGAAGCCGCCGTGCGCCAGGGTGGCACCCATCACCGCCAGATCCTTCGCGCTCACGTCCAGCGAGCACTGTCGGGTGTACAGGTCGACCGCTTCGACCGGGTCGCAGTACAGGCGCCCGAAGCCCTGCAGCATCCAGGCCAGGCTGCGGTTCCTGAAGTTGGTCTCGGAGGCGGACCGGTACACCTCCTCGTTCACCGACAGCGTGCGCCCGGCGAAACGCGACAGACCCTCGTGGAGAAACCTCCAGCGCTCGTCGATGTTGTTGCCGGGCGCCAGACTGGTGGTGGCGATCGCGCCGGCGTTGACCATCGGGTTGGAACGACCATCCGGCGAACGCTCGATGCCGATCGCCGAATTGAACGCGTAACCGGTGGCATTGACGCCCAGGCGTTCGCGCGCACCGGTCGCGCCGATCAGGTCGCACACCAGCGCGAACACGAACGGCTTTGACACGCTCATGATGGTGAATTCGTGCCCGGCCTGGCCCACCGAGACGATACCGCCGGTGGCATCGACCACACAGATGCCGAACAGTGCCGGATCCACACGCGCCAGGGCCGGATAGACCTGGGACACCTGCCCCTGCCCGACCGTCGCGAAGCGCTCATGCGCCTCGGCAACCAGGGCCCGGACCTGTTCGACCGGAGGCAAGGCGCCCGTCGACACATAGGTGCCGTTCGGGCTGGCCTTCGGATCCAACAGGTCCATGGCGGGCATCCTAACGCGATTCGGGGGCTCCAACGCAAAGCGGTCAACCAGCCCTCACCCGCACTTGCTGTACCCGCAATTGAGGCAGGTCGCGCAGCCATCCATGAGCACCAGCGCCTTGGTGCTGCACTTGTGGCACATGGTGGCGGTGGGCGGGAAGCTGGTGCCATCGCCGGTGACGGCGATGTCTTCTCCGGCACCGGCCGCCGGAGCCGCGCTCACTTCACTGTTTTTTTTTGAGCGCTCCTCGAACTGCTTGCGCTTCTCGGCGATCAGCGCGCGCTGGTGGGCGCTCATCTCCGGGTCGACGATCAGGCCGATGGACTTCATGTGCTCCTCGACCACCGCGCCGATCTCGGCCACCAGCGAGGGCATGTACACGCCGCCGGCCTTGAAGTAGCCGCCGCGCGGGTCGAACACGGCCTTCATCTCCTCCACCAGGAAGGTCACGTCGCCGCCCTTGCGGAACACGGCGGACATGATCCGGGTCATGCCGACGATCCACTGGAAGTGGTCCATCGACTTGGAATTGATGAACACTTCGAACGGGCGGCGCAATTCGTGCTCGGTGCCGGCGTTGAGGACGATGTCGTTGATGGTCACGTACATGGCGTGCTCGACCATCGGCGACTTGATCTTGTAGGTGCTGCCGATCAGCACTTCCGGGCGCTCGATGCGCTCGTGCATGTGGATGATGTTGTCCTTGCCGCCATCGGCGGCCGGGTCCAGATCGAGCACCGCGACCGGCGCGGGCTGTGCAGCCTCGCGTGCCTTGTCCTCCGGCGTGACCACGGCGTAACCCTTGATTTTCCTGTCGATCTTGACGGCCATCTAACGTGTCCTGTGCGTTGTTGCGGGGAAGCGGCGGCGATGCCGCCACCCTCCCTTCCCATCATCGGGAAGGGAGGGCGTGTTGTCAGGCCTTGGCGGCCTTTTTTACCGCCTTGCGCGCCTTGGTGGTCTTGGTGGCGGCCTTGCGCTTGGCGGCACCGACATCGCGCTTGACCGTGCCCTTGGCCTTGGCGACGTCCTTCTTGGCGGTGCGGCGCGCGGCACTGACCTGCTTGGCGGCCTTCTTGCGCGCTGCCACGGCAGTGCGCTTGCTGGAGGCTGCCTTGCTGGCGGTCTTCTTCCCGGCGGCCTTGGCCTTGCGCTCGTCCTTCAGGGTTGTCTTGGCCGAGGTGGGTACCGCCTTCCTGGCGGCCTTCTTCGGTGCCGCCTTCCTGGCCGGCTTCTTCTTGCCCAGCTTCTTGCGCAGGGCCTCGGCCTCGGCGTTGGCGGCGTCCTTGGCGGCGGTCAGCTTGCTCTTGGCACTGGAGATGCCCTTGCCTGCGGCCTTCTTGACCTTGGCGACCTGCTTTCCGACCGCCTTCTTCGCCTTGGCCACGTCCTTGGCCACGGCCTTCTTCACCCTGGTCGCGGCCTTCTTCGCCTTGGCCACATCCTTCTTGACTGCCTTGGTCGCCTTGTCGGCGGTCTTCTTCGCCGACCTGGTCGCCTTCTTCACCGCCTTGCCGGCGCTGTCGACCGCGCCGCTGGCGGTGTCGGCGATCGCATGACCGACGTCGCCTGCCTTGTCTTTCACCGTCTCGACGGCCTCGGAAAGGGTCGCCGTCACACCGTTGCCATTGCTCATGGTGGCCCTCCTGGGGGCACTCGTTCTATGTGTGGTATCGGGACTGCGTTTCCGGGCGCCTTGCCGCGACAGATCCACCGTGACGGGCGCCCGGAACTGCGCGCACCGCGGCAGCGGCAGGCCCTGCGGCCTGCCGGAAACTGGCTTCAGAACTTGCCGTAGTAACCCTCTTTGAGCGCGTCGAACAGGTTGGCGGCGGTGTGGGTCTCGCCGTCGTACTCGATCTCCTCGTTGCCCTTGACCTCCAGCACCGAGCCGTCCTCCAGCTCGAAGCGGTAGGTGGTGTTCTCAAGGTCCTTGTCCTTGACCAGCACGCCCTGGAAGGCGGCCGGGTTGAAACGGAAGGTGGTGCAGCCCTTCAGGCCCTGCTCGTGGGCGTACCGGTAGATGTCCTTGAAATCCTCGTACGGGTAATCCGTGGGGACATTGGCGGTCTTGGAAATGGAGCTGTCCACCCACGTTTGTGCGGCCGCCTGCACGTCCACGTGCTCCTTGGGGCTGATGTCGTCGGCGGCGATGAAATACTCCGGCAACTGCGCGTCGGCGCTGTCGGCATACGGCATCGCCTTGGCATTGACCAGATGGCGATAGGCCAGCAGCTCGTAGCTGTAGACGTCGACCTTCTCCTTGGATTTCTTGCCTTCGCGGATCACGTTGCGGCTGTAGTGGTGCGCGAACGACGGCTCGATGCCGTTGGAGGCGTTGTTGGCCAGCGACAGCGAGATGGTGCCGGTCGGGGCGATCGAGCTGTGGTGGGTGAAGCGCGCGCCGACCTCGGCCAGATCTTCCACCAGCTCCGGGGCGACGGTGGCGATGCGCTGCATGTAGCGGCTGTAGCGCGCATGCAGCACCTTGCCCTCGATCTCCTGGCCCACGCGCCAGCCGTCGGCGGCCATTTCCGGGCGCTGGCGCAGCATCTGGGCGGTGACGGTAAAGCGCTCCTCCATGATCGGCGCCGGGCCCTTCTCCTGGGCCAGGCCCAGGGCGACTTCCCAGCCGGCCACGGCCATGTCGCGGGCGATCTGGTCGGTGAACTGCAGGCTCTCGCCCGAACCGTACTTCATCTTCAACATGGTCAGGGTGCTGCCCAGACCGAGGAAGCCCATGCCATGGCGACGCTTGCGCATGATCTCCTCGCGCTGCTGCTGCAGCGGCAGGCCATTGACCTCCACCACGTTGTCGAGCATGCGGGTGAACACGCGCACCACTTCCTTGTATTCCTCCCAGTCGAAGCTCGCCTTGTCGGTGAAGGCATCACGCACGAAGCCGGTGAGGTTGACCGAGCCGAGCAGGCAGGCGCCGTACGGCGGAAGTGGCTGCTCGCCGCAGGGGTTGGTCGCGCGGATGTTCTCGCACCACCAGTTGTTGTTCATCTCGTTGACGCGGTCGATCAGGATGAATCCCGGCTCGGCGTAGTCGTACGTCGACACCATGATCATGTCCCACAGGTGGCGCGCACGGGCATGGCCGTAGATCTTGCAGGCCACCAGGCCGTCGTCGCGCACGATGTAGCCGGTGTGGGTGGGCCAGTCGCGCCACACCACCTGTGCCGGATCGGCCAGGTCCACGTCGTCCTGTTCCTTGGCGCTGACCGGGAACACCAGCGGCCAGTCGGCGTCATCGGCCACCGCCTGCATGAAACCGTCGGTGATCAGCAGCGACAGGTTGAACTGGCGCAGGCGCCCGTCCTCGCGCTTGGCGCGCACGAAATCCTTCACGTCCGGATGCGAGACATCGAAGGTGCCCATCTGCGCGCCACGGCGGCCACCGGCGCTGGACACGGTGAAGCACATCTTGTCGTAGATATCCATGAACGACATCGGGCCGGAGGTGTAGGCGCCGGCGCCGGCCACGAACGCCCCGCGCGGGCGCAGGGTGGAGAACTCGTAGCCGATGCCGCAGCCGGCCTTCAGGGTCAGGCCGGCCTCGTGGACCTTCTCCAGGATCCCGTCCATCGAATCGGTGATGGTGCCCGAGACGGTGCAGTTGATCGTGCTGGTGGCCGGCTTGTGTTCCTGCGCGCCGGCGTTGGAAGTAATCCGGCCGGCCGGAATCGCGCCACGACGCAGCGCCCACAGGAAGCGCTCGTACCAGTAGGCGCGCTTGTCGTCGGTCGCCTCGGCGTCGGCCAGGGCGCGTGCCACGCGCTGGTAGGTGCCGTCGATATCGGCGTCCAGCGGCTCGCCCTGCTTGGTCTTCAGGCGGTACTTCTTGTCCCAGATGTCCTGGGAGGCCGGCTGCAGCGGGATCGCCGCGCTCTTGTTTTCGTTGTCCTGGACCACTTCGAGGCGCACCGTGCTCATGCTGTGGATATCTCCTTGCCACACCTGGCTGTGTTCAAAATCCCGGGGCGGTCGCAGGCGGCAAGGAAAAGCCCGGCTCGCGGCACGCACGGTTGCGCGCCGCTTTGCGGGTCAGACGGTGATGGTGGCGCGGCCCTGGAAGCCGCTTTCGACCGTGTTTTCCTGCCGCATCCGCTCGCCACCCCCCGGGCGATTGGACCCGCACGATGCGTATTCAGGCGAAATCGGCCTGAACCCCCATCACTTGGGTCTGGGATTCTGTCGAACCGCTATATCTAGTGGCGCGACAGGTGGCCACGCTACCCCCGGTGACGGGGGCTGTCAACCACTTGCCGGGACCGCCGCGGCATGCTTCCAAGCATCACCGGCTCCTCCCTGACGCACCGCCTGCCAGGGGCTCCCGCAGGCCACTTCACCGGCCGTTAATCCCGACACCGCAGACTCGTTCAGGTTCATGGGAATGCCCACGACGGGCCCCTGATGCCAAGGAAACCGCTCCCGATGCGTCGCGCCACCCTGCTCGTGACCCTCACCGCTGCCGCCGCCTTCGGTGGCTTCGCCGCCACTGCCGTCAACGGGCTGCTGGACAACCGCGCCCAGGCCAACCCGGCGCCGGCCGTGCCGGTCCCGGCGGCCACGCCGGCGCTGGCCGCCCCGGCCGCCCTGCCCGGCCCGGTCGGCGGCCAGGCCCTGCCTTCACTGGCGCCGATGCTGCGCCAGGTGATGCCGGCGGTGGTCAGCGTGCACACCAAGCAGCGGGTGGCGGTGAGCAACCCCTTCTTCAACGATCCGTTCTTTCGTCGCATGTTCCCGCAGGTGCCGCAGGAGCGGATCAACGAGTCGTTGGGTTCGGGCGTGATCATCGATGCCCAGCGCGGCTACGTGCTCACCAACCACCACGTGATCGAAGGTGCCGACGACGTCTCGGTGACCCTGGCCGACGGACGCACGCTGACCGCCGAATTCCTCGGCTCCGACGCCGATACCGACGTGGCCCTGATCCGGATCCCGACCGGCGACCTGAGCGAACTGCCGCTGGGCGACAGCGGCCGGCTGCAGGTGGGGGACTACGTGGTGGCCATCGGCAATCCGTTCGGCCTGAGCCAGACGGTGACCTCCGGGATCGTGTCGGCGGTGGGCCGCAGCGGCATCCGCGGGCTGGGCTACCAGAACTTCATCCAGACCGACGCCTCGATCAACCCTGGCAATTCCGGCGGGGCGCTGGTGGACCTGCGCGGCCAGCTGGTGGGCATCAACACCGCCTCGCTCAACCCGCGCGGCAGCATGGCCGGCAACATCGGCCTGGGCCTGGCCATTCCCTCCAACCTGGCCCGCGACGTGGTCCAGCAGCTAGTTACCGTGGGCGAGGTCAGGCGCGGCACCCTGGGCATCGACAGCCAGCCTTTGAACCCACGCCTGCTACGCAGCCTGGGCCTGGCCGAAAACCAGCATGGTGCGCTGGTGACGCGGGTGGACGAAGGCTCCGGTGCCGCCGCCGCCGGGATCCGCCCGGGCGACGTGGTGGTGGAGGCCGACGGCCAGCGAATCGCCGATCCGCAGGCCCTGCACAACCTGGAAGGCCTGCAGCCGGTGGGCACGCCAGTCACCCTGGCCCTGCTGCGCGATGGCAAGCGCGTTACCGCCAAGGCGACGTTGCGCGAACAGCCGCGCAACGCCGACGGCGGCGCACTGGACCCGCGCCTGGCCGGCGCCCGGGTGGCCGAGCTGCCCGAGGCCCAGCGCCAGGCGTTCGGCCGCGGCGTGCTGGTGGAGCAGGTGCAACAGGACAGCCGTGCCTGGCAGAGCGGCCTGCGCAAGGGCGACGTGATCATCGCCAGCTCGGCCGGCGACTTCGGCGACCTGGCCGGCTTCCGTTCCAGCCTGGCCCAGCCGCCGCAGCAGTTGGTCCTGCGCGTGGTCCGCGGTAACGTACCCGGGACGATGGTGATGCGCTGATCCGGGCGCCTGCCATTCCCCTCTCGCCGCAGGCCGGCCTTTCCGGCCCGCCGCCTTCATGCCGGCACCACCGCCGTGGTGCCACCCTGCCACGGTGTTCCCAGGAGAATCCCATGACCCCCCCGACCTCCACCCAGGACCTGAAAGACAACCTCGCCGACGCCGGCGCCCACCTCAAGGCCGCCGCAGGCGCCGCCGGAGAGGCCTTGCGCGGTGCCGGTGGCGCCGCGGGCGACGAGCTGCGGCTGGGCCGTGCCAACGTCAAGGCCGAACTGGCCGACTCGGCCCTGTCCGGGCTGGCCGCCGCCGAACTCAGCGGCGAGGCCGCGCGCGAACAGATGGACGCGCTGATGGACAAGGGTCGCGACCTGATCGACAGCGCCGCCGAGCTGATCCGCGAACGCCCGCTGGCGTCCTTCGGCGTGGCCTTCGCCGCCGGCTGGCTGGTGGCCGCGCTCGCCCGTCGCGACCGCTGACCGGCCCGGGCTGGACATGGCCGAGGACCCGCGCCCCGGGGACGGCCCCGACAGCGGCGCTGCGCCCGGAGCAGGCGACCCCGGTCGTGCCGCCGGACCGCCGCCTTCGCTGGAGGAAAGCCTGCGCGCGGTCAGCGAAGCCGGCAGCGCCTCGCTGGGCGCCAGCATCGACAGCCTGCGTGCGCTGCGCGGGCTCATTTCGGCCGATCTGGCCATGGCCCGCAGTGCCGCCGGTCGCGGCCTGGCCTGGGGCGGGGCGGCGGTGGTGTTCGGCGCCACCGCCTGGCTGCTGGCCACCGCCTGGATGGTCTCGCTGCTGGAGCGTGTCAACGGCCTGAGCTGGCTGTCGGCACTGGCCATCGCCACGGTGTTCAACCTGGCCATCACCGCGCTGGCCGCCTGGCGGGCTGCGCGCTTTTTCGACTACATGGGCCTGCACGCCACCCGGCGCCAGCTCAGCCGCATCGGCCTGTTCGACGAACACGGCGAGGACGTGGACGACCCGGCTCCCACGCCCACGCCGGTTGCCACACCGGCCGGCGGGGAATCGCGCCAATGAGGTTCGAACAGCTGCGGCAACGGGTCGAACGTGCCGAATCGCGCGTGTCGGCGGCCAGCGATCGTGCCCAGTCGGGCCGGCTGGCGTTGTTCGATGCCTGGCGTGCCGGCTGGACCCCGGGCCGGATCGTGGTGGCCGGGCTGCTGGCCGGCTTCCTGGTCGGTCGCGGCCAGCCGCTGGCGCACATCGGCGGGGTGCGCTGGTTGCAGATGGCCGGCACGGTGTCCTCGATGCTTGCCACGTTGCGCGCGGCGGCCGAAGCGGCGGCCACCCCGGCCGATGCGGACGCGGCACAGGCCGGTGCCGGGCCTCAGGCAGCGCCCGATACGATCGCCGCCGCGGCGGCGTCGCCGGCATCTTCACCGGTCCACGCACCGGCCCCGGCCGAAGCGGCCACCGAACTGTCCGAGCGTTGAGGCGATCCGCGCACGGCAGGCGTGGCGCCGGCCACCGCCCCACCGGCCGCACGCACCGGCCTACAATGGCAAGGTGAACTTCACCGTCCGCGCCATCACCCTGGATCTCGACGACACCCTGTGGCCTTTCGCGCCCATCGGCGACCGCATCGACCAGGTGCTGCAGGCGTGGATGGTCGAGCACAGCCCGGCCACCGCGGCGATGTATCCACTGGTGGCCATGCGCGAACTGCGCGACCGCACCTGGCGCGAACACCCGCAGCTGCACCACGACCTCACCGCCCTGCGCAAGCTGAGTCTGCGGGTGGCACTGGAGACCAGCGGTGCCAGCCTGGACCTGCTCGATCCAGCCTACGAGGCGTTTTTCGCCGCGCGCAACCAGGTGCAGTTCTACCCGGACGCGCTGGAGGCGCTGGCGCGGATCGCCGCACGGGTGCCGGTGGCCGCATTGAGCAACGGCAACGCCGACCTGCAGCGGATCGGGGTGATGCACCACTTCGCCTTCCAGCTGGGTGCGCGCGAGCACGGGGCGCCCAAGCCCGAAGCGGGCATCTTCCTGGCCGCCTGCGCGCGCCTTGAACATGCCCCCGACCAGGTCCTGCACGTGGGCGACCACGTCGAGATGGACGTGGCCGGGGCCGCGCGTGCCGGATTGCGCAGCTGCTGGATCAACCGCGAGGCACGCCACTGGCAGCACGCCGAGATCGTGCCCGACCTGCAGTTCACCACCCTGACCGCGCTGGCCGACTGGCTGGACGCCCACGCCGCCTGACCCTTCAGGCCAGACCCGGCCAACCACGCCAGGCCAACCACGCCCGGCCACATCCCGCCGCCTCACGCCGCCTCACGCCACGGACCCCACGCATGCATCGCCACAGCCCCTACGCAAACGCCGATACGCCCGCCCTGCCCCTGCACCTGCTCGATCGCGAAGGCTATGCCGCCTGGCGCGCCGCGCAGCCGGAGGCAGTGTCGGCCTGGCTGGATGCGCAGGCGTTCGTGCCCACGCCGGGCACCGTAGCCCTGCTGCCGGGCGCTTCGGGCATCGCCGGTGCGGTGTGCGGCATCGGCGACCGCCTGGATCCGTGCAGCTATGCGCACGCACCACTGGCCCTGCCGCCGGGGGCGTGGATGCCGGCCGGCGAACTGGCCGCCGACGTGCTGGCCGCGCTGCAGCTGGGCTGGGGCTTGGGCAGCTACCGCTTCGACCGCTACAAGGCCGCGCCACGCGCGCCGGCGCAGTTGCAACTGCCACAGCTCGATGCCGAGGCCCTGGACGTGCTGCAGGCCACCGCGCGGGTACGCGACTGGGTCAATACGCCCAGCCAGGACATGGGCCCGCAGCACCTGGAAGCGGCCGCGCGCGAGCTGGCCGCCGCGCACGGCGCGCAGGTCGAGGTGGTGGCCGGCGATGCGCTGCTGGAACGCAATTTCCCGGCGATCCACGCCGTGGGCCGCGCCTCGCACCGCGCGCCGCGGCTGATCGAACTGCACTGGGGCGACACCGCGCATCCGCACGTGGTGGTGGTCGGCAAGGGCGTGTGTTTCGACACCGGCGGACTGGACATCAAGCCGGCCGACGGCATGCGCAACATGAAGAAGGACATGGGCGGCGCCGCGCACGCACTGGCCCTGGCCGGGCTGGTGATGGCGCAGCGCCTGCCGGTGCGGCTGACCCTGCTGGTGCCGGCGGTGGAGAACGCGATCGGCCCGGAGGCGTATCGGCCTGGCGAAGTGGTCGCCACCCGCGCCGGGGTCAGCGTGGAGATCGACAACACCGACGCCGAAGGCCGGGTGGTGCTGTGCGACGCGCTGGCCTACGCCGGAGAAAGCGCGCCGGCGTTGATCCTGGACTTCGCCACCCTCACCGGCGCGGCGCGGATCGCGCTGGGGCCGGACCTGCCGGCGCTGTTCGCCAACGACGACGCACTGGCCGCGCAATGGCTGGCCGCCGGCGAACACAGCCGCGACCCGGTGTGGCGGATGCCACTGTGGCGGCCGTACCTGCGTTATCTGACCAGCCACGTCGCCGACCTGGCCAACGCCGGCTCGCGCATGGCCGGCGCGGT
>JAGOWL010000002.1 GCA_018060215.1 Pseudoxanthomonas sp. | reverse complement strand
GCACCCTGTGCACAATGATGAAGAACCCAGCCGTACAAAGAAAACGGGGCCAGGTCTGTGAACCTGGCCCCGTCTTCATGTCTGGTGGGCGGTGCAGGGATCGAACCTGCGACCCTTGCCGTGTGAAGGCAATGCTCTACCGCTGAGCTAACCGCCCGGGTCGTGCGCCGCATCGGTGGATGCGGGGCTGCGCATGTTAAAGGCAGGCCGCCGTCCGGTCAACGCCACGACCCGCCCGCGCCGCCAGAACCGCACAGGCTCAATGCGCCTTGCTCCGGCGCAGCACCGCCACCCGCGCCGGCGGTGCGAAGGCGTCGCTGTGCGCCTGCGCCCAGAAGTCCCGGAACACGGCGTGCTCGGGAATCCCGCGCAGCAGCTGGCCCGGCTCCAGGTAGCGGTACAGCGAAGCCAGCGAACGGATTTCCACCGGCGAGACCCGGCGCAGGATGTGCTCGGGCCCCAGTTCGGAAGGATCCTGCAGCCCGGCCGCGCACAGCAGGTCGCGCAGCGCGCGCAGGGTGTTGTCGTGGAAACGGTGCACCCGGGTGGCCTTGTCGGCCGGATCCAGGTGCTTCCAGCGGCCCGGTTCCTGGGTGGCGATCCCGGTCGGGCAGCGGCCGGTATGGCACTGCAGGGCCTGGATGCAGCCCAGCGCGAACATGTAGCCGCGCGCGGCGTTGCACCAGTCCGCACCCAGCGCCAGGGTGCGGGCGATGTCGAAGGCACTGGTGATCTTGCCGGCCGCCGCCACCTTCACCCGCTCGCGCAGGTCCAGCCCGACCAGGGTGTTGTGGACCAGCAGCAGGGCCTCATGCATGGGAATGCCGACGTGGTCGATGAACTCGGCCGGCGCCGCGCCGGTGCCACCCTCGGCACCATCAACCACGATGAAGTCCGGCAGCAGTTCCGGCCGCAGCGCCACGCTCTCGTGCATCGCCCGGGCGATCCCGAACCATTCCCAGGGATGGCCGATGGCCAGCTTGAATCCCACCGGCTTGCCGCCGGACAGCTGGCGCAGGCGGGCGACGAATTCCAGCAGCCCGATCGGTGAGTCGAACTCGGAATGGCGCGCCGGCGAGACGCAGTCCTGGCCCATCGGCACGCCGCGGGTGGCGGCGATCTCGGCGCTGACCTTGGCCGCCGGCAACACCCCACCATGGCCGGGTTTGGCGCCCTGGGACAGCTTGATCTCGATCATCTTCACCTGCGGCCGCGCGGCCTGCTCGGCGAAACGCCGCGGATCGAAGCGGCCGGCCCCGTCGCGGCAGCCGAAATAGCCCGAGCCCAGCTCCCAGACCAGGTCGCCGCCGTGTTCGAGGTGGTAGGGCGAAATCGAGCCTTCGCCGGTGTCGTGGTAGAAGCCACCGCGGCGCGCACCCTCGTTGAGCGCGCGCACCGCATTGGCCGACAGCGAGCCGAAGCTCATCGCCGAGATGTTGAACACGCTGACCGAGTACGGCTGCGCGCAGTCCGGCCCGACCTGCACCCGGAAGTCGTGCCCCTCGATCTCGGTCGGCGCCAGCGAGTGGTTGATCCACTCGTAGTCCACCGCGTAGGCGTCCTGCAGGCTGCCGAAGGGCACCACGTCCATCTCGCCCTTGGCGCGGCGGTACACCAGGGCGCGCTGCTGGCGCGAGAACGGCGCCTCGGCGGTGTCGGACTCGATGAAGTACTGGCGCATCTCCGGCCCCACCGCCTCCAGCCCGTAGCGGAAGTGGGCCAGGATCGGATAGTTGCGGCGCAGGGTGCTGCGCTTCTGCAGCAGGTCCGCGCTGCCCAGCAGCACCAGCGCCGCGGCGATGCCCACGCCCCACCACCCGCCCGGCCAGCGCAGCGCCAGCGGCAGGCAGGCCAGCAGCACGATCCAGGCGCCGATATAGGCGGAATAGCGGCTCATCCAGGCTCCCGTGGCGAAAGAAGCCACCAGTCTAGCCCCTGCCCCCGGCGTGTGGCCGGCCCCGCGCCTGGCCGGTCGGCGATGGCACAATGCCCGGCACCACGCCCGGGTGGTGAAACTGGTAGACACAGGAGACTTAAAATCTTCCAGCCGCAAGGCTATGCGGGTTCGACCCCCGCCCCGGGCATTCCAGGCTTCCCACCACGCAAAAACCCCCGGCGCGAACCGGGGGTTCTGGTTTGGAGGCCTGGGTCGGAATTGAACCGGCGTACGCGGATTTGCAGTCCGCTGCATGACCACTCTGCCACCAGGCCGGAGGCGTGTGCCGTGGCCGCAGTGTAGCGCCTGCGCCGCGGCCCGACAAAACAAAACCCCGTTGCCGGGGTTCGTTTTCCGGCCCTGTCCGGCGCCGGGGCGCCGTCATGACCTGTCGCATCTGGAGCGGGAAACGAGACTCGAACTCGCGACCTCAACCTTGGCAAGGTTGCGCTCTACCAACTGAGCTATTCCCGCTTGGGAGTGCGCATTTTAGGGATTCCGGCGGCACTGTCAACCGTTGACGCCCCGATTCTTTTGCGTTCGGCCGGCTGCGGCCTGCTCGTCGGCCCGCAGCGCCGGCCAGGCCGCGTGCAGGTACTGGAAGCCCGACCACAGGGTCAGCACGGCGGCGACCGCCAGCAGCCAGTCGCCGACATGGAACACGAACTGCCCCATCCAGATGTCGGTGCCCGGCTGCAACTGATGGCGCGGATTGACCGCGTACAGCAGGCAGGCCAGCGCCACCATCTGCGCCACGGTCTTGACCTTGCCGATGGTGGCGACCTTGACCTTGGCACGCTGGCCCAGCTCGGCCATCCATTCGCGCAGCGCCGACACGGCGATCTCGCGACCCACGATCACCGAGGCCCAGAACGCCATCCACGGGGTGGGATGGCCCTGCACGATCAAAAACAGCGCCACGGCCACCATCAACTTGTCGGCGACCGGGTCCAGGAAGGCCCCGAAGGCCGAGTACTGGTGGTAGCGGCGCGCGATCCAGCCGTCCAGCCAGTCGGTCACCGCCGCCAGGATGAACACCGCCGAGGCGGCGAAACTGGTCCACTTGTAGGGCAGGTAGAACACCACCACCAGCACCGGGATCAGCACGATCCGCAGCAGGGTCAACCAGGTGGGTACGGTCAATTTCATCGATCGGTTCTATCCGGGCTCGGCGGGTGCATCCAGCCCGTGCAGGGTAGCGTAGATGCGCGCGGCCAGCGCGGCATTGATGCCCTCCACCCGGGCGATCTCCGCCTCGCCGGCGGCCTTGAGCCCGGCCAGCCCGCCGAAATGCCGCAGCAGGGCCGCGCGCCGGCGCGGACCGATGCCGGCGATATCCTCCAGCCGGCTGTGCGCGCGCGCCTTCTGGCGCTTGCCGCGGTGGCCGGTGATGGCGAAGCGGTGGGCCTCGTCGCGCACCTGCTGGATGAACTGCAGTGCCGGCGAGGCCGCGCCCGGGCGCAGCTGGCGGCCATCGGCCAGCACCAGGGTCTCCTCGCCGGCGCGGCGCTGCTCGCCCTTGGACACCCCCACCAGCAGCACCCCTTCCACCCCCAGGTCGGCCAGCGCCTCGCGCGCCTGCGCCAACTGCCCGGCCCCGCCGTCGATCAGAAGCACATCCGGCAGCACCGCATTGGCCACCTGGCCAGCCGCCTCGGCCTCCAGGGCGCGGCGGAAGCGGCGTTCGATGGCCTGGCGCATGGCCGCGTAGTCGTCGCCCGGCTCGATCCCGGTGATGTTGTAGCGCCGGTACTGGTTGCGCACCGGGCCGGCCGCATCGAACACCACGCACGAGGCCACGGTCGCCTCGCCCAGGGTGTGGCTGATGTCGAAGCACTCGATCCGCGCCGGCACCTCGGCCAGGCCCAGCAGGTCGCGAAGGCCCTCGCTGCGCGCCTGCTGGGCGCCGCGGCTGGCCAGTTCGGTGGCCAGGGCCAGCTGCGCGTTGCGCCGGGCCAGGTCCAGGTAGCCGGCGCGCTCGCCGCGCACGCTGGATTTGAGCGCCACCTTGCGCCCGGCCGCCTCGGCCAGGGCCAGTTCGATCAGCCCGGCGTCGGCGATCGGCCGGTCGAGCACGATCTCGGCCGGCGGCGCCTGTTCGGCGTAGTACTGGGACACGAAGGCCGACAGCACCTCCTCGGCGCTGTCGGCGCCATTGGTGCGCGGGAAAAACGCACGGGTGCCCAGGTTGCGGCCATCGCGGAAGGCCAGCAGCAGCACGCAGGCCGAGCTGCCCTGCATGGCGCAGGCCAGCACGTCCAGGTTGGCGGCGTGGCCATCGACGTACTGGCGCGCCTGCAGCCCGCGCAGGCTGGCCAGCAGGTCGCGCAGACGCGCGGCCTGCTCGAATTCCAGCTTCGCGCTGGCCGCCTCCATCGCCGCGGCCAGCTCCTCGCCCAGCTCGTCGCTGCGCCCTTCCAGGAACAGGCCGGCGCGGCGCACCGATTCGGCGTACTCGCCCGCCTCCACCAACCCCACGCACGGCGCGCTGCAGCGGCCGATCTGGTACTGCAGGCAGGGCCGGCTGCGGTTGCGGAACACGCTGTCCTCGCAGCTGCGCAGGCGGAACAGCTTGAACATCAGGTCCATGGTCTCGCGCACCGCCCCGGCACTGGCATAGGGGCCGAAGTAGCGCCCGTCCAGCGCGCGCGGGCCACGGTGGAAGGCCAGCCGCGGCCAGGGCTCGCGGGTCAGCAGCACGTAGGGGTAGCTCTTGTCGTCGCGCAGGGCCACGTTGTAGCGCGGCGCCAGCGACTTGATCAGCTGGTTCTCCAGCAGCAGGGCCTCGGCCTCGGTGCGGGTGACGGTCACCTCCATGCGCGCGACCTGGGCGAGCATGGCGTGGATGCGCGGGGTTTTGGGGGTGTTGGCGAAATAGCTGGCCACCCGCCGCTTGAGCGCACCGGCCTTGCCCACGTACAGCAGGCTGCCGTCGGCGGCGTACATGCGGTACACGCCTGGCGCGGTGCTCAACTGTGCGACGAAGGCCTTGCCGTCGAACGCGTCCGCCGCCCGATCTCCAGCCGGATCGCTCATTCGCTGATGGAAACGTCTTCCAGGGCGCCGCTGGCGATGTCGTAGCGCAGCACGCCGTGGGCGTCGGTCTCGGCGATCCACAGCGCCCCGGCGGCGATGGCCAGGCCGGTGGGGCCATGCAGGCGCCGCGGCAGGGCCACCGTGGTCAGCTCGCCGCCCCCCAGCCGCAGGGTGCGCAGCAGGCCGTTGCCGCTGTCGGCAATCCACAGCAGCGGCGCATCCGGGCTCAGGGCGATCCCCAGCGGATGCTGCAGGTGGGCGGCCGAACGCGGACCGTCGCCATCGCCGAACTCCCAGGGCCCCTGCCCGACCAGGGTCTGCACCAGGTCGCTGCGCAATTGCAGCGAACGCACCGCCGAACCGAGGGCATCGCACACGTACAGCACCTGCTGCACCGCGGCCAGGCCCGCGGGCTGGGCAAAGGCGGCCACCTTGGCGTTGCCGTCGGTGACCTCCAGGCGGCCGGTGCCGGCGCGCAACTGCAGTTCGCCGCGTCCCAGGTCGCAGCTCCAGATCCGGTTGTCGCCAGCACTGGCGATGTAGACCTGGTTGGCGGCCAAGGCCAGGGCCAGCGGATGGTTGAGCGGGCTGCGCGCGCCGCCGGGCAGCGGGCCTTCGACCGGATCACCGGGGCGGCCACTGCCGCACAGGGTGTCGACCTGGCCGGTACGCAGCTGGATCCGGCGCAGCGCATGGTTGCCGGTGTCGGCCACGTACAGCTGTTCGCGCTCCAGGGCCAGGCCCTGGGGCCGGTTGAACCCGGCCTGGTCGGCCGGGCCGTCGATGAAGTCGGCCGTGCCCATCCCGAACCGGCGCAGGATGCGACCGTGGTGGTTGCACTCCAGGATCCGGTGGTGGCCGCTGTCGGCGATGTACAGGCGCTCGGCGTTGGCGGCCAGTCCCACCGGGAAGCGCAGTTCCAGGCGCGGCTCGGGCAGGGTCTCGCTGGCGCGCAGGTCCTCGTCCAGCGGCCTCGGCAGGCCGTCGACCAGGCTGGCCAGTGCACGCTCCACGTCACCGTCCTGGCCGACGAAGCGCTCCCGCTCGCAGCCCTGTGCATCCACCATCAGCAGGGTCGGCCAGGCCTCGATGCGGTAGCGCTGCCAGGCCGCCCAGTCGGCGTCCAGCAGCACCGGTGCGCTGACCCCGAGCCGGCGCAGCAGCTTGAGCGAGCGTTGCGGGGTGCGCTCGCTGTCGAAGCGCGGGACCTGCACCACCAGCACCTGCACCCGGCCGGGATTGCGCAGCTGCCACTGCGCCAGTTCGGCCAGGCGCTGGGCGCACCAGGCCGAGGCGGCATTGACGAAGGCCAGCACCAGCGGGCGCCCGCGCAGCTCGTGCAGCGAGGCCGGCTGTGCGTTGAGCCAGTCGATGCCGGCAGGCAGTTCCGGGAGGGTGGCCGCATTCATGGCCCGATTATGCCGGAGCCCGACCGCCTGGACAGGCAGCGGTCGACCGCCTGTGCCGCCGTATCGACCAGTGACCACACTTGCGCGCCTGCAGCCGCCGGCCGGCCGCGCGACTCGACGCCCGGCAAACCACCAGGGTTTGCACCCGATCGCGCGCGTGCCAGGCCTGCTTCAGCGGTTCCCGCCATCCAGCCGTGCCTGCGCCCGCTCCAGGTCCTCGGGGGTGTCCACGCCCGGCGGAAACGGCTCCGGCGCCAGCGCCACGGCGATGCGATGGCCGGCCTCGAGCACGCGCAGCTGCTCCAGCGATTCGATCCGTTCCAGCGTCCCCGGCGGCATCCGGGCGAAGGCCTGCAGGAAGCCGGCGCGGTAGGCGTAGATGCCGATGTGGCGCAACCAGTGGCCGCCCGCGGGCAGCACGCTGCGGTCGCCGGCGAAGGCGTCGCGCGGCCACGGCAGCGGCGCGCGGCTGAAATACAGCGCATCGCCCGAGGCCGCGCGCACCAGCTTGACGGTGTTGGGGTCGAACAGGGTCGCGGCGTCCAGCAGCGGCTCGGCCAGGGTCGCCATCGGCGCGCCACTGTCGACCAGGATGCGGGCCACGGCCTCGATCCCGCTGGGCGGGGCGAAGGGCTCATCGCCCTGCAGGTTCACCACCACCGTGTCCGGCGCCCAGCCGGCGATGGCCGCGCATTCGGCCAGGCGGTCGGTGCCGGAGGCGTGCTCGGCCGAGGTCATCGCCACCCGCACCCCGTCCACCCCGGCCAGCGCTTCGGCCACGCGGATATCGTCGGTGGCCAGCCAGACCTGGCGGGCGCCGGCGTCCAGCGCGCGCCGGGCCACATGCAACACCAGCGGTTCCCCCCCCAGCAGCCGCAGCGGCTTGCCCGGCAGCCGGGTGGCCGCATGGCGGGCGGGAATGGCGACGACGAAATCGGGGCTGGCGGTCATGGATCCTCCCGGGTGATGGAGCACGGTGGCGCGTCGGTGACGGGCATGATTCCTCGCGGAGGGCCGCTACGGGTCCGCACGCGGGCCAGGTGGGCGGCCCAGGCGCTCGCCCAGGGCGATCCAGAACGCCTCGGGCAACTCGGCATCCACCGGCACCACGTGGCAGCGCGCATCGGCGAAGGCGGCGCACTTGACCGCATCCTTTTCGGTCATCAGCACCGGCAGGTCGTTGCCGAAATCCAGATCCGCAACGCCATAGGCATGGTGGTCGGGAAAGGCGTGCGGCACCACCCCGATACCCAGCCCGCGCAACATGTCGAAGAAGCGCTGCGGGTTGCCGATCCCGGCCACCGCGTGCACGCGCATGCCGGCAAAGGACTGCAGTGCGCGCGCGCGTCCGCCGACCATCGGCAGGGCTGCCCGCGCGTGCAAGTGCATCGGCCATTCGCCGAAACCGTACGCGCTCGCCGTGGCCAGGGCATGACCCAGGTTGACCACACGCAAATCGCAGCGACGGCTGCGCGCCACAGGTTCGCGCAGGGGCCCGGCCGGCAGCATCAGGCCGTTGCCGTAGCGGCGTGCGCCATCGACCACCTCGATCTCGATATCGCGCGCCAGCCGGTAATGCTGCAGGCCGTCGTCGCAGACCACGATGTCGCAGCCGGCCTCGACCAGGGCGCGGGCAGCGGCATGGCGGTCGCGGTCCACCCGCACCGGTACCCCCAGGCGGCGGGCGAACAGCACCGGTTCGTCGCCGCCCTCCTCCGGCAAGGTCTGCGCGCCGACCCAGCGCGCACTGGCCTCGTCGCTGCGGCCATAGCCACGGCTGGCCACGCCCGGCTGCCAACCGGCCTGGCACAGCCTGCGCACCACCTCCAGCGCCAGCGGGGTCTTGCCGGCACCGCCGGCGGCCAGGTTGCCGATCACCAGCACCGGCACCGGGACCGTGCGCACGCGCAGCAGGCCGATCGCATACAGACGCCGACGCAGTGCCACCGCGCCGGCGTACACCGGCGCCAGCAAGCGCGCCCACCACGGCACCGCCGCGTCGCCGAACCACCAGGCCGGCGTCTTCGGGGCAGCGCGGCTCATCGCATCGCGCCCGCGGGCCGATGCCGGCAGCCGGCCTGCCCGCAGTCAGGCTGGGCGCGCGAACTCATGCTCCGCGCCGCTCGCGGAACTGCATGCCGTGCAGGTGCGCGTACACCCCGTTGGCGGCCATCAGTTCGGCGTGGTTGCCCTGCTCCACCACCCGGCCCTGGTCGAGCACCAGCACCTGGTCGGCGTGTTCGATGGTGGACAGGCGATGGGCGATCACCAGAGTGGTGCGGTCGGGCATCAGCCGCTGCAGCGCGTCCTGGACCAGTCGCTCGGATTCGTTGTCCAGCGCGGCGGTGGCCTCGTCCAGGATCAGGATCGGCGCATCGCGCAGGATCGCCCGGGCGATGGCCAGGCGCTGGCGCTGGCCTCCGGACAGCAACGCGCCGTTCTCGCCCACCGGCGTGTCCAGACCCTGTGGCAGGCGCTCGATGAATTCCCAGGCATTGGCCGCCTGCGCCGCGGCGCGGATCGCTTCGGGGTCGGCTTCGGTCCCGTAGGCGATGTTGGCGGCGATGGTGTCGTCGAACAGCATCACCTTCTGCCCGACCAGGGCGATCTGCCGGCGCAGGTCGTCCAGCCGATAGTCGTCCAGCGCCACCCCGTCCAGGGTGATGCGGCCACTGCTGGGCTCGTAGAAGCGCGGCACCATCCGCACCAGGCTGGTCTTGCCACTGCCGGAGCGGCCGACGATGGCGGTGACCGTGCCCGGGCGGGCGCTGAAGCTGATGTCGTCCAGGGCGAAGCCGGGCTGGTCGCGGTAGCGCAGGCCGACCCGGTCGAACACCAGCTCGCCGCGCGCGCGCGCCAGCGTGCGGGTGCCGGTGTCGTGCTCCTCCTCGCTGTCCAGGATCTCGAACAGCCGCTCGGCCGCAGCCACGCCGCGGGCGATGTGGGCCTGCACGTTGGTGACCCGCCGCAGCGAGGGGATGATGCCGATCATCGCGGTCATCAGCACCATGAAATCACCCGCGTCCAGGCGCCCGTGCAGGGCCTCGCGGGTGGCCACCCACACGATCGCCGCCAGCGCCAGCGCCGCCAGCAGCTGGGTCATGGCCGAGGCGCCGGCGCGGGTGGTCTCGACCTTCATGTTCAGGCCCAGGATGCGGTTGGCCAAACCGGCGTAGCGCTGCCGCTCCAGCACCTGGGTGCCGTGCACCTTCACCTCCTGCTGGGCCGCCAGCGACTGCTCGGCGCTGGCCGCCATCCTGCCCATGCCTTCCTGGATACCGGTGCTGATGCGCCGATAGCGCTTGCCCACGTACCACACGATCACCCCGATCAAGGGCGTGATCAGCAGCATGGCCACGGTCACCTTGAAGCTGGCCCACAGCATCATGCCCAGCAGCGCGACCACGGTCAGG
Source organism: Pseudoxanthomonas sp. (assembly GCA_018060215.1). Classification (GTDB taxonomy): domain Bacteria; phylum Pseudomonadota; class Gammaproteobacteria; order Xanthomonadales; family Xanthomonadaceae; genus Pseudoxanthomonas. The sequence continues at coordinate 33,016 of JAGOWL010000002.1, read as the reverse complement.
CCATCGGTGACCATGGCCTTGAGCGCCTCGGAGCTGGCCTGGGTCACCTGCTCGGTGTCGAAGTTCAGGCGACTGACCATCACCGGGGTGGATTCGACATCGAAGTGCGCCGACGGCAGGCGCAGGTACTTGTCCAGCACCTGTTCGCGCAGGTCGCGCACCACGCTGCGGCCGGTGCGGGCCATGCCGTAGTCGGTGAGGAAGGTGGCCGCGCTGCGCAGCACGAACAGGCCCACGATGGCCAGCGGCAGCATCACCGCCATGTACGGCTCGGGGGTGACGAAGGCGTTGGTCAGCGGCTTCATCAGCCGCACGAAGCTGGCCCCGGCCACCGCCTCCACCACCATGCCCACCAGGGCCGCGCCCAGGAACGGCCAGTACGGGCGGGTGTAGCCGAGCAGGCGCCGGTAGATCGGCCAGACCGGCGGCGGGGTGCTGCCGCTCAAGGGCGGGCCCCGGTGGCCGGTTCCGGCGCCGTGGCGATGGCGATGCGGCGGAAGCCCAGCTGGGCCAGCGCGTCCTGCGCGGTGACCACGGCCTGGTAGGGCGTGCGCGCGTCGGCGCGCAGCATCACCGGCTGGTCGCGGTCCTCGCCGGCCGCTTCGGTGATGGCCTGCTTGACCGCCTCGATGTCGGTGCGCAGGACTTCACGCTCGCCGACGAAGTAGCGCCCGTCGGCATTGACCAGGAGGTTGAGCGCGCGCGAAGGCGGCGGCGCCTGTTCGCTGGCCACCGGCAACTGCAGCTGCAGGGTCGAACGCACGTCGAAGGTGGTGGTGATCACAAAAAAGACGATCAACACCAGCACCACGTCGATCAGCGGCACCAGGTCGATGGCCGGCTCGTCATAGGCGCGCTGGTCGCGGATGCGCATGGGCCGGACCTCAGCCGTCCACCGGCACGCTGCGTGCGGCGGCCAGGCGCGCGGCGGCGGCCTGGGCGGCACTGACCGATGGCGCGACCGGGCGCGCGTTGTCCAGCGCATCGAGCAGGGCGGTGGCCTCCTGCTCCATCTCGATCACGTAGCCGGCGATGCGGCTGCGGAAGAATCGGTGGAAGATCAGCGCCGGCACCGCCACGATCATGCCGGTGGCCGTGCACACCAGCGCCTTGCCGATGCCGCCGGCCAGCTGGTTGACGTCGCCCAGGCCGTGGTCGAGCACGCCCAGGAACATCTGGATCATGCCCACCACCGTGCCCAGCAGGCCCAGCAGCGGACCGGCGGCGGCAATCGTGCCCAGTGCGCTCAGGTAGCGCTCCATCTTGAACACCAGATGGCGGCCGGTGTCCTCGATGCGTTCGCGGATGAGTTCACGCGGCTTGTGGCGCACGTCCAGGGCTGCGGCCAGCAGGGCGCCCAGCGGCGAGTTGCGACGCAGCGACTCGATGTGGGCCGGATCGAGTTGGCCACGGGCAGCCCAGTTGCGGACCTCCTCGCCCAGCTTCGGCGGCATGACCTCGCTGCGGCGCAGGCTCCACAGCCGTTCCAGGATGATCGCCAGGGCCGCCACGCCCAGCAGCAGCAAGGGCAACATCGGCCATCCACCGGCCTTGACCAGCTCCCACACCTGAACCACCTCCGGCCCGCAGCCGCTGTTCCATGGACGGCTAGGATGACCGCAAACGCGGTACCGGCGCCAGCCCGGCGCCTGCCAGCCCGGTCGCGGGCGCTTCTCCACGGACGCATGTCCGGTCATCCCCGGCGCCTACATGGCCGGTACCTCGCGTCGGTCCCACAGGCGCGCACGCCAGGGACGGCGTTCACGCACCGCCATGCCCTCCTCGTCCAGCCAGACCCGGATCGCCCCGGAGCCGGGTGTGCCCAGCACCTCGGCGCCCTGCTCGCGCCAGCGTTGCACCACCTCGGCGCGCGGATGGCCGAACCGGTTGCCCTGCCCGGCCGCCACCAGCGCCAACCGGGCTCCGGTGGCGGCGACGAAGGCCGGCGAGGAGGAACCGCTGCTGCCATGGTGGCCCACCACCACCACCTGGGCGCGCAAGGGCGCCGGATCGCGCAGCAGGCGCCGTTCCACCACCTCGCCGATGTCGCCCGGCAGCAGGGCGCGGCCATGCGCCGAGTCGACCACCAGCACGCAACTGGCCTCGTTGCCCAGATAGGGGAAGTACTCGGTGGGGTGCAGGAAGAAAAAGCGAACCCCGTCCCACTGCCAGCCCTCCCCGGCCAGGCACGGCCCGTCCACCTGCAGCGGCGCCCCGGCCGGGCCCAGCGAGCGCGCCACCGGTACCCCGCGCCGCACCGCCTCCCAGCCGCCGGCATGGTCGTGGTCGGCGTGGCTGATCACCACCGCGTCCAGCCGCGACACCCCCAACGCACGCAACGCCGGCAACACCGCCCGCTCGCCGGCATCCCAGCCGTCGCGCACCGCCGGGCCGGCGTCATACAGCAGCACGTGGCGCGTGGTGCGCACCACCACCGCCAGGCCCTGGCCCACGTCCAGCACCTGCAGCTCGAATCCCCCCGGCGCCGGAAGCTCGCGCGGCGGATGCAGCAACGGCAGCCACAGCAACAGCGCCAGCCAACGTGCCGGCAATCCGCGCGGCAGCAACAGCCAAAACGCGCCAAGCATCGCCAGCGGCAGTGCCCAGTCGCGCCCTTCCGGCAGCCACCACAGCGCGAACCGGCTGGCGGCCAATCGCTCGAACAGCGCCCAGCTCGGATCAAAGCACCCGGCCGCCAGCCGCCAGGCCCAGGCCCCCGCCCCCGGATGCAGCGCTTCCAGACCGGTACCCAGCAAGGCCAGCGGCACCACCACCAGGCTCCACCAGGGAATGGCCAGCAGGTTGGCCAGCGGCCCGGCCAGCGAGGCCTGGTTGAACAGCACCACGCCCAGTGGCAGCAGCCCCAGGGTGGCCACGCCCTGGGCCGAAAGGAAATCCCGCAGCAGCCTGCGCGGACCGTCCTGCGGCGGCAGGCACCACACCAGCCAGGCCACGCCGGCGAAGCTGAGCCAGAATCCGGCCTGCAGCACCGCCAGCGGATCTGCCAGCACGATCGCCAGCACCGCCAGCGCCAGTGCCTGCCAGGCCCCCAGCGGCCGCCGCCCCATGCGCGCGCCGGCCACCACCGCGATCATCAGCAACGTGCGCACTGTCGGCAACGAGAACCCGGCCACCGCCGCATACCCGGCCGCCCCGGCCAGTGCCACCAGGGCGGCGGCCTGCGGCCGTGGCAGCCAGCGGCCCAGGCGCGGCCACAGCCACCACAGCGGGATCGCCAGCCAGGCGAAGAACACCGCCACCATGCCGACGTGGAATCCGGAGATGGCGATCAGGTGGGTGAGCCCGACCGCCCGCAAGCGTTCCCAGTCCGCGTCGTCCAGGCTGCGGGTATCGCCCAGCGCCAGCGCCCGCACGAAACGCGAGGACGGCGAGGCCACCGCCGCGGTGATCCGGGCGGCCATCGCATCGCGCCAGGCATCGATGCCCGCCGCCGGCGCCAGTTCACGGGCCGACTCCGGCGCGCGCACGTGGCCGCTGGCGGCGATGCGCTGCGCCAGTGCGTGCCGCCCGGCATCGAAGCCGCCCGGATTGGACAGCCCGCGCGGTGCCCGCAGCTTCACCGCCAACTCCCAGCGCGCGCCCGGCTGCAGGCCGATGCGCGGCCCCGGTTCGAACGCCCCGTAGCGGTCATACCAGGCCAGTTGCAGCAGACGTCCGCGCAGCACCTCGGGCACCTCGTCGCCGTCGTCCACGCGGAACCGGAAGCGCGTGCGCCGGGGCTCATGCTCGGGCAACTCCACCACCTGCCCGGACACGGTCAGCTGGCGCCCTTCCCAGTCCGCCGGCAACTGCGCATCCAGCGCCCAGCCGGCCTGCAGGCCGGTCCAGCCGAAACCGGCCAGGCAGGCCCCGAGCACGCGCCCGCGCCACGGCCGCCACCAGCCGGCCAGGCCGGCCACCAGCGCCAGCCAGCGCACGGCCGCCGGCAGCAGCACCGGCAGGAACAGGCAGGCCACCGCCCCGCCCAGCAACCCCGCCGCACAGGCCAGCCCGAACGGATGCGCACATCGCCGGTCCGGGGCCTGGGCGCCCGCCTCGACGCTCCACGTGGCCGGCATCGCCGGGTCAGCTGCCATATCGGGGCCTCCATGCCACCCACGCGCCGATGCTGCGCCCCGCGCGCGCGCGACGGCCATCGGACAAGCCCACGATGCGGGTGGGGATTTTCCGTTTCTTCACCCAGTTGAGGGATGCCGGATCTGGCCAGGTCGAAACGCGCCGGAGTCCACTGGCTTCGGGTGGAGCCGCGGCAGTGCGGGGATCGTGCGCATCGCGAACCTGGATCGCGGGCTGTCGGTGATACGCGACCCCGTGCGCCAACAGCCTGGCGTCACGCCGCAGTGAGCGACCTCGCAATCTTCGGAAATGCCTTGATCAGCTTGGCATCCATCGTCACGGCGGCCACGCCAAGCGCCTCGGCCAGCGCAATGAACTCGCAGTCGTAGGCCGAGCAATCGCTCGCCTTCACCAGCTCCAGTACGCGCCTGGAATCGGGCTCATGCTCGGCTCCGTTGAGCAGGGACTCCGCCTCGTGCTGGATGGCCAATGCCTGTTCAAACGTCAGGCTGCCTCGCCGCATGTACCCGGCCAGGATATTCCGGTACTGGCTGCGCCACAGGATCGGCGCATGCCACTCCGCATCCTGTTGGTACAGGCGCTCGGCCGCTTCGGTGTGAGGGCCAGGCAAGTACAGGTAGGCCAGCACATTCGAGTCCACCACGATCATGGACGACCTTCCCGTTTACAGGCATCGATGTGTCCGGCCTGGAAGTTCGCCGCACCCAGTTCAGCCCGCAGCTCCCGCGCACGCACAAGCCTTTCGCCTGGCGCCAGCTTGCCCGGCACCAGCGTCGCCTCAAGCCGCACGATGGCTTCACTGTTCAGGCTGCGCCGGTTCGTCTCGGCGGCACGCCTCAGGCGGTTGTACACCTCATCCGGGATGTTCTTCAGGGTCAGGGTCGTGGGCATGATCGGCACCTCTTCGGAATCAATATGGTTGCATAATGGTTGCGCGTCAATCCGGACTACGGACCCGTCCATTCATGGGCGCTTCCCGGGCGCAGGAATCATCCGTACGCTGCGGAGGCACCAAAAAACTGGAGCTCCCATGCCGTTCCTGTCGCGGCGCTGGTCGCGCCGCCCGCCTGAAGCCCCCCATCCCGTCCACAACAGGGGAATCCCGCGTGAAATCCACCACAACCGGGGCCTGGTTCTTCGCCGGCCTGAGCGTGCTGGCCTGGCTGCTGACCGCCTACCTGGCCGCCCGTGCGGGTGAATCGGCGCAGCTGCGCACCTTCGCCTGGGCCGCCGGCTTCCTGGCCGGGGTGCTGAGCGTGCACACGCTGCTGTACGTGGGCCTGGCCGGGCGCAAGCCCCGGGACCGGGCCTACTACCTGCAGCATGGCCGTCCGGTGGATGCGGTGGTCACCAAGGTCGACAAGCGTGGGCAGCGCACCGCCTGGCGCATCAAGGCCCGCTACCGGGATCCGCGCTCGGGCGAGGAAGCCCGCTTCAAAAGCGAACTGCTGCGGGCCAATCCCGGCCACAGGATCCGGGTCGGCGACAGCATCCGGGTCTACCTGGACCCGGAGCGGCCGAACCGCTACTGGATGGATACCGGCACCGACGCCGAGTACCTGTGAGCGGCGCACGGTCGCCTGCCGGCGGCCTGGGCGCATCGTTGCACCCCGCCTGCTGATCCGGCGACGTGCGCGCCGGCGACTTCAGTCGCCGCGCAATTCCTGGGGGTCGCGTTCGTGCAGCTTGCCGGCGTGAAGTTCCAGCACCCGGTCCAGGCGCCGGGCCAGGCGCCGGTCGTGGGTGACCAGGACCAGGCTGGTGCGCTGGGCGCGGTTGAGTTCGAGCATCAGATCGAACACGGTGGCGGCGGTCTTCGCATCCAGGTTGCCAGTCGGTTCGTCGCCGAGCACGCAGGCCGGGCGGTTGACCAGGGCACGGGCCACGGCCGCGCGCTGGCGCTCGCCGCCGGACAGTTCGCCGGGCTTGTGGCCCAGGCGATGGCCCAGGCCGACCGCTTCCAGCAGCGCGGTCGCGCGCGTGCCGGCCTCGGCCACTTCACCACCGGCCAGCAGCACCGGCATCATCACGTTCTCCAGGGCGGTGAACTCCGGCAGCAGGTGGTGGAACTGGTAGACGAAGCCCAGGGCGCGGTTGCGCAGGCGGCCGCGCTGGGCATCGGACAGCGCCGACATCTTCTGCCCGGCCACGTAGACCTCGCCGGCACTGGGCCGGTCCAGGCCACCGAGCAGGTGCAGCAGGGTGCTCTTGCCGGCGCCGGACGCCCCGACGATGGCCACGGTTTCGCCTGCGGCCACGCGCAGGTCCAGGCCGTCGAACACCGGGGTCTGCAGCTTGCCTTCGGCATAGGTCTTGCCCAGGCCTTCGGCGCGCAGCGCTTCTTCGCCTGCCGGCATCACGGTGGCCTGCTCATTCATAGCGCAGCGCCTCCGCCGGCTGGGTGCGCGCGGCCCGCCAGGCCGGGTACAGGGTGGCCAGGAAACTCATCACCAGCGCCACCACCAGGGTCAGGACCACGTCGTTGGCCTGCATGTCGGTGGGCAGACCGGTGATGTAGTACACGTCCTCCGGCAGCAGGGTGATGTTGAACAGCGCCTCGATGCCATCCAGGATCCGTTCCAGGTTCAGGGTCAGCGCCACGCCGCCGACCAGGCCCAGCACGGTGCCGATCACCCCGATCACCGTGCCCTGGACCATGAACACCTGCATCACCCCGCCGGGGGTGAGCCCGAGCGTGCGCAGGATGGCGATGTCGGCCTGCTTGTCGGTGACCAGCATCACCTGCGAATTCACCAGGGTGAAGGCGCCCATCATGATGATCAGCGACAGAAGGATGCCCATCACCGTCTTTTCCATCTTCAGCGACTGGTACAGGTTGGCGTTGTCGCGGGTCCAGTCGGTGACGCGGTAGAAGCCAGGCAGTTGCAGGGCCAGGTCGCGGGCCACCTCGTAGGCCTGGTTCATGTCGTGCAGCATCAGGCGCACGCCGCTGGCGCCGTCCATGCGCAGCACCCGCTGCAGGTCGGCCATGTGCACCACGGCCAGGCCGCGGTCGATGTCGTTGTGCCCGGCCGAGAAGATCCCGCTGACGGTGAAGCGCTTGTAGCGCGGCATCGCGCCCATCGGCGAGCCCTGGAACTCGGGCAGCATCACCATCACCGGGTCGCCGGTGGACACGCCCAGGAACAGCGCCAGCTCCTGGCCCAGCAGGATGTGGTAGCTGCCGTCCACCAGGCTGTCGGCCGAGCCCTGCTTCATCTTCTGCGCCAGCACCGAGACCCGCTGCTCCAGTTCCGGCATCACCCCGCGCACCATCGCCGGCTGCTTGCGGCTGCCCGACAGCAGCGCCTCGGTCTCCACGAACGGGGCCGCACCGGACACGCGCGGATCGCCCATGGCCAGGTCCACGGCGAACTTCCAGTCGGACATCGGCTCGCCGTCGGCGACCACCGTGGCATGGGCGGCGAACTGCAGCAGGCGGTCGCGGATCTCCTTCTGGAACCCGCTCATCACCGCCATGGTGGTGATCAGCACGGTCACGCCCAGGGCAATCCCCAGGATCGAGGCCAGCGAGATGAAGGAGATGAAGCCGTTGCGGCGCTTGGCGCGCAGGTAGCGCAGGCCGATGGCCACGGGGACGGGTTTGAACATGGGCCGGTACGGGTCCGTTGCCGGGATTGCCCGGCCGAAGCTGAAGGCTATGGTGCCATCGGTCGGTCGCGGCGCGAAGCATGGCGCGCGGCGACGGCCAGCCGCAGTTCACGCCGGCGCTGGGCCGGCAGGGTGTCGGGCCACCACACCAGGCGCTGGTGGCGACCGTCGCGGTACACCAGGTGGACGAAGGCCAGCGGGCCGCGCCAGGCCAGTTCGCAACGCGCCAGCGGCCGGCCATCGAGGCTGTCCTGGCCAGCGGCACCCCCGCCGCTTCCGCTGGCGGGGGCCAGCACCAGCCGCCGCGGCGCCCTGCCCGCCTCGCGCCGGCACGCGTCCAGGCCCCAGGCGGCGGCGGCCACGGCCAGCGGCCAGGCCAGTGCGCGGGGCAGTTCCGAACCCAGCACCGACAGCGGCGCCAGCACCGACAGGATCAGCAGCGCGGCCAGCAGCCAGCGCGAGGGGCGCCACTGCAGCTCAAGCAGGCAGGGCGCGGATCCGGGCGATGAGCTCCGACAGTTCGGCATCCGCGCAGGCCTCGTAGCCCATGAACCAGCGCCACAGCCTATCGTCCTCGCAGTCCAGCAGGCGTAGGAAAACCCCGCGCTCGGCGTCGGAAGCCTGCTTCCAGCCATGCGCCAGCCAGCGCTCGAACAGCTGGTCCAGCTCGCGCATGCCACGCCGGCAGCGCCAGCGGATCCGGCGCAGCTCGGCGGCGGTGTCCAAGGAGGCGTCGTCGATCAGGCGCGGCGCTCCATCATCAGCTTCTTGATCTCGGCGATTGCCAATGCCGGGTTCAGGCCCTTGGGACAGGTCCGGGCGCAGTTCATGATGGTGTGGCAGCGGTACAGCTTGAACGGGTCTTCCAGGTCATCCAGGCGCTCGCCGGTGTCCTCGTCGCGTGAATCGATGATCCAGCGATAGGCCTGCAGCAGGATCGCCGGGCCCAGGTAGCGTTCGCCGTTCCACCAGTAGCTGGGGCAACTGGTCGAACAGCACGCGCACAGGATGCACTCGTACAGGCCATCGAGCTTCTTGCGGTCTTCCGGCGACTGCAGCCGCTCGCGGTCCGGCGGCGCCGGGGTCTGGGTGCGGATCCAGGGCTTGATCGAGGCGTACTGGGCGTAGAAGTGGGTCAGGTCCGGGACCAGGTCCTTGACCACGTCCATGTGCGGCAGCGGGTAGATCGGCACCTCGGCCTTGCCACAGTCGCCGATGGCCTTGGTGCAGGCCAGGGTGTTGGTGCCGTCGATGTTCATCGCGCACGAACCGCAGATGCCCTCGCGGCAGGAACGGCGGAACGTGAGCGTGGGGTCGATCTCGTTCTTGATCTTGATCAGCGCGTCCAGGACCATCGGCCCGCACGCGGCCAGATCGACCTCGTAGGTGTCGGTGCGCGGGTTGGCGTCGTCGTCCGGGCTCCAGCGGTAGACCTTGAAGGTGCGCGGGTTCTTCGCGCCCGGGGCCGGGAAGTGCTTGCCCTGGGTGATGCGGGAATTCTTCGGGAGGCTGAACTCTGCCATGGCTGTTCTCGTTGGCTCAGGCGGCCCGCGGGGCGCGCGCACGGCGCACGCGGCGGGAAGGTACGTGGCGGGACGGCCGGGCGGCCATCAGTACACGCGCGGCTTGGGCGGCACCACGGTCACCTCGTCGCTGAGCGTGTACATGTGCACCGGGCGGAAGTCGAAGCTGCAGCCACCCTTGTCGTCGACCGTCACCAGGGTGTGCTTGTGCCAGTTGACGTCGTCGCGCTCGGGGTAGTCCTCGTGGGCATGGGCGCCGCGGCTCTCGTGGCGCTGTTCGGCCGAGTTGATCGTGGCCACCGCGTTGAGCAGCAGGTTGTGCAGCTCGTAGGTCTCGATCAGGTCCGAATTCCAGACCAGCGAGCGGTCCGAGACCTTCACGTCCTGGAAGCTGGAGAAGATGTCGGCCATCTTGTCGCAGCCTTCCTTGAGCGACTTGCTGGTGCGGAACACGGCCGCGTCGGCCTGCATGGTGCGCTGCATGCGGTCGCGGATCACCGCCGTGGGGGTGTCGCCATTGGCATTGCGCAGCTTGTCCAGGTGCGAGAGCGCCTTGTCGCAGGCATCGGATGCCAGCGGCTTGTGCGCGGCGCCCTTCTTGATGGTCTCGGCGCAGCGGTTGGCCACCGCACGGCCGAACACCACCAGGTCCAGCAGCGAGTTGGAACCCAGGCGGTTGGCGCCATGCACCGACACGCAGGCCGCCTCGCCGATCGCGTACAGGCCCGGCACCACCGCATCGGGGTTGTCGCCGACCTTGCGCACCACCTCGCCGTGGTAGTTGGTGGGGATGCCACCCATGTTGTAGTGCACGGTGGGGATCACCGGGATCGGCTGCCGGGTCACGTCCACGCCGGCGAAGATATGCGCGCTTTCGGCGATGCCCGGCAGCTTCTCGTTGATCACTTCCGGGCCCAGGTGGGTCAGGTCGAGCAGGATGTGGTCCTTGTGCTCGCCCACGCCGCGGCCTTCGCGGATCTCGATGGTCATCGAGCGGCTGACCACGTCGCGCGAGGCCAGGTCCTTGTAGTGCGGGGCGTAGCGCTCCATGAAGCGCTCGCCGTTGGCGTTGCGCAGGATCCCGCCTTCGCCGCGCACGCCCTCGGTGATCAGGCAGCCGGCGCCGTAGATGCCGGTCGGATGGAACTGCACGAACTCCATGTCCTGCAGCGGCAGGCCGGCGCGCGCGACCAGGCCACCGCCGTCACCGGTGCAGGTGTGCGCGGAGGTGGCGCTGAAGTAGGCACGGCCGTAGCCGCCGGTGGCCAGCACCACGCCCTGGGCACGGAACAGGTGCAACGAGCCTTCGGCCATGTCCAGGGCCAGCACGCCACGGCAGGCGCCCTCCTCGTCGAAGATCAGGTCCAGGGCGAAGTACTCGACCATGAAGCGCGCATCGTGCGCCAGCGACTGCTGGTACAGGGTGTGCAGCATGGCGTGGCCGGTACGGTCGGCCGCCGCGCAGGTGCGCTGCGCCGGCGGGCCTTCGCCGAACTTGGTGGTCATGCCGCCGAACGGGCGCTGGTAGATCTTGCCTTCCTCGGTACGCGAGAACGGCACCCCGTAATGTTCCAGCTCGATGATCGCCGGGATCGCCTCGCGGCACATGTACTCGATCGCGTCCTGGTCGCCCAGCCAGTCGCTGCCCTTGATGGTGTCGTAGAAGTGGTAGCGCCAGTCGTCCTCGCCCATGTTGCCCAGCGCCGCCGAGATGCCGCCCTGGGCGGCCACGGTGTGCGAGCGGGTCGGGAAGACCTTGGTCAGGCACACCGTCTGCAGGCCCTTCTGGGCCAGGCCGAAGGTGGCGCGCAGGCCGGCGCCACCGGCGCCGACGACGACCATGTCGTACTTGTGTTCGGTGATCTTGTAGGCGGACATTCGGGATCGGTTCCTTGTGCGGGCGGCGGTCAGCCGACCAGCGCGATGCGGGCCACGGCGAAGATGCTGACGATCGCGCCGAGCACCGCGACGAACTTCACGCCGGTCTGCAGGACCAGCGCGAGCAGCGAATGGTGGATGTAGTCTTCCAGCACGACCTGCAGGCCCAGCTGCGCATGCCAGAACATGGCCGACAGGAAGCCCACCAGCGCGATCACGTTCCACGGCCGCGACACGGCCTGCACCGCGCTGGCGTAGTCGCTGCCGACCAGGCTGATCACGAACCAGACGAACCACAGCCCCAGCAGCACCAGGGCCGCGGCGGTCAGGCGCTGGTGGATGAAGTGCTCGGTGCCGGTCTTGGCCGAGCCCCAGCCGCGCACGTTCTTCAGCGGGGTGCGGTAGCGGTTGGACTTGCTGCTCATGCGGCACCTCCGTTGAGCGCACAGACCCAGATCAGCGCGGTGACCACCAGGCTGCCGACCAGCGACAGCCAGCTGCTGCGCACGAAGGCCGGGATGCTGTAGCCGATGGCGAAGTCCTGCACGACGTGGCGGATGCCGTTGCACAGGTGGTAGGCGAAGCACCAGCTCCAGCCGAACAGGAACACCTTGCCGTACCAGGCGCCGGCGTGGTCGCTGAAGCAGGCCCAGGCCTGGGGACCGAGTGCCAGTGACAACAGGCCGGCGGCGATGAGCAGCGCACCGGCGGCCAGGACGATGCCGGTGGCACGATGCAGGATCGAGCTCACCATCTGGATCTGCCAGCGGTACACCTGCAGGTGCGGTGACAAGGGGCGTGGGCGGGGGTTCATGCGCTGGGTCGTCTCGGCTGTGCGGCCGCCTGGCCGCGTGGCTGGTGGTGGCGCGTCAGAAATCGACGCAGCGACCGTTCTTTTCCCAATCCCCGTAGCGGGTCGGCTCCGGCCCGGCACGGCCACCGACTTCGCGCGGCGGCACGGGCGCGTCGGCGCGGCGCGGCTGCGCCCCGCTGTCCGGCGTCGGCTCCGGCACGGGAACGTCGGTGCTTTGACCTATCATGGGAATCCTTGCAAACGCGCAAAATCTTAAGCCCGGTCAACGTGCCTGACAACTCGCCATTGGTATCCCCATTGATCCGGCAGGGTTTTTTCGCGCTGTCTGGGCACCAGGTGCTGGCCCTTGATGGGCCCGAGGCCCTGGCCTTCGCCCAGGCGCAGTTCGCCAACGACCTGTCCGCGCTGCCCCCCGGACAGTGGCAATGGAGCGCCTGGCTCAACCCGAAGGGACGGGTGATCGCGGTGTTCGCCCTGCTGCGCACCGGACAGGCCTCGTTGCGGCTGCTGCTGCCGGACATGGAGGCGGACGAACTGGGCCAGTCCCTGCGCCGGTTCATGTTCCGGCGCAAGCTCGACATCAGCCCGCGCCCGGACCTGCACGCGGCCGGGGCGTTTTCGCCACCGGCCGATGCCCGCGGGCCAACCCTGGCCGGCGACCAGGACGGCGTGCTGGAGCTGGACTGGGGCGCCCCGGGCCTGCCACGCAGCCTGCGCCTGTCCCCTGCCCCGGCTGCGGTCGATGCCAGCGCCAGCCAGGCCTGGGCGGCGGCCGACCTGCGCCTGGGCCTGCCGCGCCTGTCAGCTGCCCAGCGCGAGCAGTGGACACCGCAGCAACTGGGCCTGGAACGGCTGTCCGCCTACAGTGTGAAGAAGGGCTGCTACCCGGGCCAGGAGATCGTGGCCCGCACCCATTTCCTGGGCAAGGCCAAACGCGCGGCCACCGTGCTGCAGGTGGATCCGGGCGTGCTGCCGGGCAGCGAGGTGCTGCAGGCCGGCCAGGCCATCGGCACGATCGTGGCGGTGGCCGCCGGTTCTCCATCGCTGGCACTGGCGGTGCTGCCGCTGGACGCGGAGCTGGCGAAGCTGCAGGCCGGCGGCCATGACGCCACGCCCCAACCCTTCGTGGACGGACTGGCGCGCTGACATACGTATGCACCTGCCGCCGGCGCCTCCATCACTGGACAAGCAGGCGGCGCGGCGGGGATAGTCCGGTGATCCCAATTGCAGTTGCCGCTGGCCGAGGTCCACTGGATGCACGACACCTTGTTGCTGTTCGGGGCCACCGGCGACCTGGCGCAACGCTATCTGTTTCCCTCGCTGCTGCGCCTGCACGGCGACGGCCTGCTGCCGGCCGGCTTCCGGGTGCGTGGCCTGGCCCTGTCGGGGCATGACAGCGAGGCCTTCCGAGCGATCCTGCGCGAGCGCCTGTCCCAGCTGCGCCACTACACGCCCACCCCGGCGCAACTGGAACAGTTCCTGGCGCGCGTGGACTACCGCCCGGTGGACCTGCGCTCACCCGCCTCGGTGGCCGAGGCGGTGGCTGACCGCATCGGCCAGCCCTGCGTGAGCTACCTGTCGATCCCGCCGGGCCTGTACATCAGCACCTGCCAGGGCCTGGCCCAGGCCGGCGCATTCGCCGCGCCGAACCGGCTGATGCTGGAAAAACCCATCGGCCACGACCTGGATTCGGCGCGCGAGATCAACGCCAGCATCGGCGCGCTGATCGACGAGGACCGGATCTTCCGCATCGACCACTACCTGGGCAAGGCGGCGGTGCAGAACCTGATGGCGCTGCGCTTCGGCAACACCCTGCTGGAGGCGGTGTGGAACCGCAACCACATCGATTCGGTCAACATCCTGGTCTCCGAGACCGAGGGCGTGGATGGCCGCAACGCCTACTACGCCCGCTCCGGCGCGCTGCGCGACATGGTCCAGAGCCACATCCTGCAGCTGCTGTGCCTGGTGGCGATGGAGCCGCCGGCCTCGCTGGCCGCCGACCGCATCCGCGACGAGAAGGTCAAGGTGCTGCGCGCCCTGCGCCCGTTCACCGCCGCCGAGGCGCAGCGCCACACCGTGCGCGCGCGCTACATCGCCGGCCAGATCGACGGCCAGCCGGTGCAGGCCTACGCGCCACCGGACGGCAGCGAGGTGGAGACCTTCGTCGGGGTGACCGCGCATATCGACAACTGGCGCTGGGCGGGAGTGCCGTTCCACCTGGTCACCGGCAAGCGCATGGCCGAGCGTTCCACCGTGGTCACCGTGACCCTCAAGCCGGTCAGCCACTGGCTGTTCGAGCGCCCCGACGGCGCCCATGCCGCCCCCAACCGGCTGATCTTCCGGCTGCAGCCGCAGGAAGACATCGAGCTGGGCCTGATGAGCAGCCTGGCCGGCCCGGAATGGGGCACCCTGGAGCTGCATCCGCTGGAACTGGAACTGTCCTCGCAGACCGGCCACGACCGCCGCATCGCCTATGAGCGCCTGTTCATCGATGCCCTGAACGGCAGCCACGCGCTGTTCGTGCGCAGCGACGAGGTCGAGGCGGCCTGGGCCTGGACCGACAGCGTGACCGAAGGCTGGACGAGCGGCGACGTGCCGCTGGCCTACTACCCGGCCGGCACCCAGGGCCCGCGCGAAGCCGCGCACTTCCTGCCGGCGCAGTTCGACGCCGTCGGCCGCCCGGCGCGCAGGAGTTGAGCATGGGCGATGCACTGCTGGTCGCCGACATCGGCGGCACCAATGCCCGCTTCGCCCTGGCCGATCCGCACGCGGCCTCGCCGCTGCTGGTGGCCAGCGTGCGCGAATTCCCGGTGGCCGCCTTCCCCTCCCTGGCCGAGGCCGCCGCCCACTACCTGGACCAGGTCGGCACCCGCGCCCGGCGCGGCGTGTTCGCCGTGGCCGGCCGCATCGACGGCGACCAGGCGCGCATCACCAACCATCCCTGGGTGATCTCGCGCAGCCGCACCGCGCAGATGCTCGGCTTCGACCAGGTGCACCTGCTCAACGACTTCGCCGCCCAGGCCATGGCCATCCGCCTGTTCGGACCGGACGACGTGGTCCGCATCGGTGCGCCGGACTGGAGCCCGGCACCGCCGGCGCAGGCCCGCACCTACGCGGTGCTGGGGCCGGGCACCGGCCTGGGGGTGGGCGGCCTGATCGTGCGCGACGGCCGCTGCCACCCGCTGCAGACCGAAGGTGGCCACGTCAGCTTCCCGCCCGGTACCCCGGAGGAGATCCGCATCCTGGAACTGCTCTCGGCGCAGTTCGGCCGGGTGTCCAATGAGCGCCTGGTGTGCGGCCCGGGCCTGGTCAACATCCACCGCGCGCTGTGCCAGATCGCCGGGGTCGACCCGGGCCTGCCCACGCCCAGGGACATCAGCGAACGCGCCGCCGCCGGCGACGCCCTGGGCATGCGCGCGGTGGACGTGTTCTGCGCGGTGTTCGGCGCCATCGCCGGCGACCTGGTGCTGACCCTGGGCGCCTGGGACGGGGTGTTCCTGACCGGCGGGCTGGTGCCGCGCATGCTCGATTCCCTGCGCCACTCCGGCTTCCGCCAGCGCTTCGAGGCCAAGGGCCGTTTCTCGCCGAATATGGCCCAGGTGCCGTCGCTGGCGGTGATGCATCCACAGGCCGGCCTGCTGGGCGCCGCCGCCTGGGCGGCCGACCTGCTGGAGCGCGAGGCGACATGAACGCCGACGGGCGCATCCAGTGGATCGAACACCGCAGCCAGGTGGACTGGGTGCATGCGGCCGCGGCCGACATCGCCCATTGCCTGGAGGCCGAACTGGCCGCCCGCGGCCGCGCGCGGATCCTGCTCTCCGGCGGCACCACCCCGGCCCCGGTGTACGCGCAACTGGCGATCGCCGCACTGGACTGGCCACGCATCACCGTGGGCCTGGTCGACGAGCGCTGGTTGTCGCCACGCGCCAGCGCCAGCAACACGCGCCTGCTGCACGAACACCTGCTCGACCAGGTGCAGGTGGCCCGTTTCGAACCACTGGTGCGGCCGGGCCTGTCGCTGGCCGAATCGGTGCACGCGGCCAACCTGGAAGCCGCACACGCAGCCGATGCCTGCCTGGCGGTGCTGGGCATGGGCGAGGACGGTCACACCGCATCGCTGTTCCCCGGTGCCGCACAGTTGCCGCAGGTGCTGGCCAGCGCGCTGCCCTACGCGGCACTGGATGCCAGCGGCTGCCCGGTGGCCGGCGACTGGCCGCAACGCATCACCCTGACTCCCGCCGGCCTGGCGCACGCACGCCAGCGCCTGCTCCTGCTGCGTGGACGCAGCAAGCGCCAGGTGCTGGTCCGCGCACTGGAAGGCGAGGACGTGCTGCAGATGCCGATCCGCGTGGCGATCGGCCGCGGCGGCCCGCCGCTGCGCGTGCACTGGTGTGAATGAGGGCCGCCCCCGGCACCGGCCACTGCTCTGCAGGCGCCGGCAATCCACCCACCGCCCGGCTTGACGCGATCTGACGGGCCCATCCGGACACCAGCCCCATGCCCAGCCCCCTGCATCCGACCCTCGAGCGCGTCACCGAACGCATCGTCCGCCGCAGCACCGCCTCGCGTGCGGCCTACCTGGCCGGGATCGAACAGGCCCGGCACCAGGGACCCAACCGCACGCCGCTGAGCTGCGCCAACCTGGCCCACGTGTTCGCCGCCTGCGGCGACACCGACAAGGCGCGCCTGCGCGGCGGGCTCACCCCGAACCTGGGCATCGTCACCGCCTACAACGACATGCTTTCGGCACACCAGCCCTACGAGCATTACCCGGAGCGGATCCGTGCCCTGGCCCGCAGCCTGGGGGCCACCGCCCAGGTCGCCGGCGGCGTGCCGGCGATGTGCGATGGCGTCACCCAGGGCCGAGGCGGCATGGAGCTGTCGCTGTTCTCGCGTGACGTGATCGCCCAGGCCGCGGCGGTGGCGCTGAGCCACGACGCCTTCGACGCGGCCCTGTACCTGGGCATCTGCGACAAGATCGTGCCGGGACTGCTGATCGGCGCACTGGCCTTCGGCCACCTGCCGGCGCTGTTCGTGCCGGCCGGGCCGATGCCCGCCGGAATTCCCAACAAGGAAAAGGCGCAGGTGCGCGAGCGCTACGCCGCCGGCCAGGCCAGCCGCGAGGAACTGCTGGAGGTGGAGGCGCAGTCCTACCACGCACCGGGTACCTGCACCTTCTACGGCACCGCCAATTCCAACCAGGTGCTGCTGGAGGCGATGGGCGTGCAGTTGCCGGGCAGCTCCTTCATCAACCCGGGCACGCCGCTGCGCGCGGCGCTGGACGACGAGGCGGTGCGCCGGGTGCTGGCGATGACCGCGCTGGGCCAGGACTACCGGCCGCTGGGCCGGCTGATCGACGAACGCGCCATCGTCAACGCGGTGGTGGCGCTGATGGCCACCGGCGGTTCGACCAACCACACCATCCACTGGATCGCGGTGGCGCGCGCGGCCGGGGTCGTGCTGACCTGGGACGACATGGACCAGCTCTCGCAGGCGGTGCCGCTGCTGGCGCGGGTCTATCCCAACGGCGAGGCCGACGTGAACCGATTCCAGGCCGCCGGCGGGGTGCCGTTCGTGTTCCGCGAACTGCTCGATGCCGGGCTGATGCACGAGCTGGCCACGGTGGTGCCGGAGGGCATGCGCGCGTTCACCCGCGAGCCGCGCCTGGACCACGGCGTGCTGGCTTCGACGCCGGCGGCGGCAGTGTCGGCCGATGCATCGGTGGTGCGCACGGTGGCCGCGCCGTTCGAGGTGCACGGCGGCCTGCGCCTGCTGCGCGGCAACCTGGGCCGCGGCCTGATCAAGGTCTCGGCGGTCAAGCCCGAGCACCGTTTCGTGCAGGCGCAGGCAGTGGTGGTGGACGCGCCGCAGAAGCTCAACCAGCTGCATGCGGCCGGCGTGCTGCCACGCGATTTCGTGGCGGTGGTGAGGTACCAGGGGCCGCGTGCCAACGGCATGCCCGAACTGCACTCGCTGGCGCCGCTGCTGGGCATGCTGCAGAACCAGGGCCGCCAGGTCGCCCTGGTCACCGACGGACGCCTGTCCGGGGCCTCGGGCAAGATCCCGGCGGCGATCCACATCACCCCGGAAGCGGCGCGCGGCGGCGCCATCGGCAAGGTCCGCGACGGCGACCTGGTGCGGCTGGACAGCGAAGCCGGAACCCTCGAGGTGCTGGTCGATGCGGTGGAGTTCAACGTGCGCGAGGTCGCCGCCAACACCAGCCCGGGCGGGCACGACCTGGGACGCAACCTGTTCGCGCACAACCGGGCCCAGGTGGGGCCGGCCGACCAGGGGGCGCTGTCGATTTCCTGCGGTCCGCCGGGCAACGATGGCGGCGACTGGGACCACGATGCCGAATACGAACTGGGCTGCGACGCCCAGGCCGCCCTGGCCCCGCACGAAGCCAAGGACGCCTGAACACCTGCGCCGATGCAGCGCACTGCCAGCGCGCCCTGCAGCGGGATTGTTGCCGGCCCATTGTCCCGGGCAGTGTCCGCGGGACAGGAACCGGCCAATGGCTCTGCGGCTAGAATCCGGGATGTATTCCTTCACCGTCTTCCGGAGCCACGCACCATGAGCATCGCCGATACCCAGGCCCAGGCCGAACAGCTGCTGCAGCGCGCCGGCATCCTGCCGGTGGTCACCGCGCACAGCGTCGACCAGGCGCGCAGGCTGTCGGCGGCCCTGCTGCGTGGCGGACTGGGCGCGATCGAACTGACCCTGCGCACGCCGGCGGCGCTGGACGCGTTGGTGGCACTGAAGAAGGAACTGCCGGACATCGCCGTGGGCATGGGCACCGTGCTCGATGCCGAACAGATGCAACGCTGCATCGAACTGGGTGCCGACTTCCTGGTCACCCCCGGCACCCCGCCGGCCCTGGCCGACGCACTGGCGAAGGCTCCGATCCCGGTGGTCCCCGGTGGCGCCACGCCCAGCGAATTCATGGCCCTGATGGCGCGCGGATTCCGCGTATGCAAGCTGTTCCCGGCCACCGCCGTGGGCGGCCTGGCGATGCTCAAGGGCCTGGCCGGCCCGCTGGCGGGATTGAAGCTGTGCCCGACCGGCGGCATCGACGAGGAAAGCGCCCACGAATTCCTGGCCCAGCCCAACGTGGTCTGCATCGGCGGCTCGTGGATGGTCCCCAGGCAATGGATCGAGGCCGGCGACTGGGAACGGGTGGAAGCCTGCGCGGTCAAGGCCGCGGCGATCGTCGCCGGCGCCCGCGCACGCTGACCGGCGACGCGGCCCCGCCCGGCCCTACCAGTCGATGCCCAGCGACAGCTTGAAGGTACGGGTGCCACCGATGATCGAGTCGGTGTAGTTGCCAAAGCCCGGATTGGGATCGCCCGGGCCACCGTACCAGTCGTCCCAGCCGTCACGGTTGCGCCAGTCGAACACGTTGAGCAGGTCGGCGCGGATGCGGAAGCGCAGGTTGGAGCCGGTGTCGAATTCACGGCCCGCCGCCAGGTCCAGGCGCTTGTAGCCGATGCGGCCGCCGGGCCGGTACGGATCGATGATGCAGTCGTCCCAGCCGCCCAGGCAGTTGGTTGCATTGCGGTACTTCGACGATTCCAGCACCAGCTTGGCCGATAGCGTGAAGCCGGCGCCGGCATCCCATATCCCCGCGCCGACCAGCCGGTGTTCGGCCACTCCGCGCGAAGGCAGCCAGCCGTAATAGCCGGCATCGGGATACTCGAACATGTCGATGCCGCCGTCGGCATTGGTGTTCTGCCGGCCATGGGTCCAGGTGTAGGCCAGGTTCGCGCCCCAGCGCGAGGACGCGGTGTACGGCTTGTCCAGCTTGAGCAGCAGCGAGGTGGCGCGGGTGCGGAACTGGTTGTCGATCAGCACCACCCGGCCGAACGGCGGATCGAATCCCCACGGCGTGCCCCAGCTGCCGCCCGGCGGCAGGAAGCTGCCATCCGGACGCCGGTTGCCCAGGCGCGCGGTGATCCCGTCGTAACTGCGCACGTGCACCACCGACACATCGCTGTACCAGGTCTGCGCGCCCAGTTCGAAGGCGTTGCGGATGCCCAGGCTGAACTGGTCCGAATACGGCACCTTCAGTTCATTGTTGTTGAGATACCACTCGCGCGGCAGCACCACCCCGGCGGCCAGCCGGTCCAGCACGCCGGGCTGCAGGTAGGCCGGATCCCAGGCCACGCAATCGCCACCCGGACGCCGGCACGCACCGTCGGCATCGGTGAAGAAGAAGTTGTAGCGGCCGAACGAGGTGCGGTTGGTCTCCAGCTGCAGGTAGTCGAACAGGTTGCGGTCGTAGGCGCGGCCGGCGCCGCCGTAAACCACGTGGCGCTGGTTGCCGGCCAGGTCGTAGGAGAAGCCCACCCGCGGCTGCCAGGCGCCCTTGAACGGCTTGCGCTTGCGGCCGTCGGAAATGTAGTCCTCCGGATCCCAGTCGGCGTTGCGGAAATTGGGAAAGGCGCGCAGGTCGGCGGCCAGCGCGGCCGGGGTGACGAAATCCTCGTAGGCCGGGGTGGTCTCGTAGTCCCAGCGCAGGCCGTAGTTCAGCGTCAACCGGTCGTTCACTTCCCAGTCGTCCTGCACGTAGATGCCGAACTGGCGGTTGGCCGAAGTAGTGAAACCGCCCGTCGTCCCCGCATCGCCGGTGGCGAACTCCACCCGCCAGGGCTGGCCGATGCCCGTGGCCAGGTCGTAGTGGAACTGCGGATTGGCGTAGTGGCGTTCCACCGCCCGCACCTCCACGTCCTTGAACTTCACCCCCAGCTTCAGGGTGTGGCCTTCCCAGCCCATCCAGGTGAAGTCGTCCTGCAGCGACCAGCCGCGCTGGCCCTTGTCCTGGTGGTTGGGACTGGCGCCGGTGTTGAGGAGGGTGCCGATGTTGAGCCGGTCGTTGGCGGTCGGTTCGGAGACCTGCAGGATGTAGCCGTTGCCATCGAAGGTGGCGCGCGGCGACCAGGCCAGGTCCTCGAAAGTGAGGTGGGCATCATTGAGCCAGCGGTCGGCGCTGTACTGCCAGCGCAGGTCGTGGCGGGTGACCTGGTTGCGGTTGACCGTGGCGCGCTCGGCGGTGTTGTTGCCGCCCACGCCGACCCGCTCGTCCTCGTCGCGCAGCTGCGTGGTGAACTCCACCAGGTTGCGGTCATCGGGGGTCCAGGACAACTTGCCGAAGACCATGTCCTGGGCGAACGGCGACGCCGTCGGCCCAAGCTGGGCGAGGATGCCCGCTGGCAGGTCGGCCGGGTCGTAGCGCCCGGGTGCGCCCAGCTCAACCGTTTTCGGCGTGCTGTAGTCCTTGGCCTCGTAGGCGATGAAGTAGCTGAGCCGGTCGCGCAGGATCGGCCCGGAGAACGACAGCCCGTACTGCTCCTCCCGCGAACGCACCTTCACTCCGGTCCGCGCCTCGGCCGGGGTCGACGCGCGCCAGCCGGTGTGGGTACGGTCCCAGAAGAAGCCGCCCTGGAAGTCGTTGCCGCCCGAACGGGTGGCGGCCACCACCGCGGCGCTGCCGATCTGGTCGAACTCGGCCTTGTAGTTGGAGGTGATGACCTTGTATTCGCCGATGGCCGACTGCGGGAACGGATTGCCGCGGGTCGAATCCTGGCCGCCGATGCCGCCGGGCAGGGTGTAGCCCTTCTGCCCCACCCCGTCGATGTAGACGTTGATCGCGCTGGCGTTCTGCGCGCCGGAACGCAGCCGGGTGTTGCCGCCGGCGTCCTGCTGGAACTGCATGCCCGGCACCAGGTCGGCGAAGGCCAGGAAATTGCGCGTGCCCTGCGGCAGGGCCTGGATCTGGCGCGGGGTGACGTAGGTGGCGAGCTCGGACGTCCGGGTCTCCACCGCGACGCCGACCACCTGCACCGTGTCCAGCGTGGCCGCATCGCCGGCCGCTCCGGTACCGGGCGTCCCGCCCAGGTCCAGGTCCAGGGTGGCGGTCTGGCCGACCTGGACGGTCAGTTCGCGCACCGCCGCCTGGCCGCCGGACTGGACCTCGATGCGGTAGCTGCCCGGCGGCAGGCCGGCGACGGCATAACGCCCGTCGGCGCCGGCCTGCACGCTGCGACGCAGTCCGGTGGCCGGATTGAGCACGACCACGGTGGCCCCGGTCGCAGGCGCCGGACCGGCCGTCACCTGGCCGCGGAGGGTGGCCCCGGTGCTCTGCGCCAGCGCCGGGACGGCGACCCAGGCCAGGCAGGCGGTCAGGGCCGCCGCCAGCAGCCGGCGCGCCGGCGCCGATCCGCCCACGCGTTCGAGGGTCCTGGTTGTCCGGGCAATGTCATGTTTCATGCCTGGCCGATCCTGCCGTGTTGCCGTCCGCAACGCCAATCCTCGCCCGCACGATCGTCAAGGCATGGTGAACGCGCGCCCGGTCGCGGGCCGGCCCCCCGTCTGGACAGGGGCCCGTGCCAGGCATTACCCTATTCAGTACACGTGGGCCGGAAGCAGCGACCGCCGGCAAGGGAACCAGTGGGGATGGACCGGTCCGGAGGGACCCGCCTGCCACCTGCCACTCCCGGCGAAACCGCGCTGCCCCCACCCGCCACGCGCAGACGACCTCCCGGCTGTCGGCCACCGCCCCCGCGGTGCCACGCCTGTACACCAGATTGCGATTGAACGGCTCCGTCCCCGGCCACCGGGCGACGTGCGCCCCACCACGCGCCGCATGCCCACCGCATCGCCCGCGCACCCCGTACCGGGCTGGCTTCCGAGCAAGATGAGTTCCGAACCCGCGCAAGACGCGACCCCGACATTGCCGCCGTCCATGGCCCCGCAGCAGCAGGAAATGCCGCTGGCGGTGGTGCATGGGCAGCCGCTGCTGCAGATCCCGCAGGACCTGTACATCCCGCCGGACGCGCTGGAGGTGATCCTCGACGCCTTCGAGGGCCCGCTGGACCTGCTGCTGTACCTGATCCGCCGGCAGAACCTGGACATCCTCGACATCCCGGTGGCCGAGATCACCCGCCAGTACGTCGAGTACATCAACGTCATGCAGGAGCTGCGCTTCGAGCTGGCGGCCGAATACCTGGTGATGGCCGCGATCCTGGCCGAGGTGAAGTCGCGGATGCTGCTGCCGCGGCCGGTCAGCGAGGACGGCGACGAGGCCGACCCGCGCGCCGAGCTGGTCCGCCGGCTGCAGGAGTACGAGCGCTTCAAGCAGGCCGCCGAGGACATCGACGCCCTGCCCCGCCAGGACCGCGACACCACCCCGGTGCAGGCCTTCGTGCCCGACCGCGCCGTGGTCCGGCTGCCGCCACCGGTGGACCTGCGCGAAATGCTGCTGGCCCTGCACGACGTGCTCAAGCGCGCCGAGCTGTTCAGCGGCCACCACATCAAGCGCGAGGCGCTGAGCGTGCGCCAGCGCATGTCCGATGTGCTGCAGCGGCTGGAAGACGGCCAGTTCCACCGCTTCGAGACCCTGTTCACGCCCGAGGAAGGCAAACTCGGCGTGCTGGTGACCTTCCTGTCCCTGCTGGAACTGGCCAAGGAACAGCTGCTGGACATCGTCCAGGACGGACCGCTGGCGCCGATCCACGTGCGCTCGCTGGCGATCGGCAACACCAACGAACCGCTGCAGTTCCACAGCGAGTTCGACGACGCCGATGCCGCCGATGCCGCGGCGGCCGGCTGACGCCGCGCCGCACTCCCTACCCACCCACGACTAGCCGCGAGATCCATGGACCAGGCGCTGATCAACCGCATCGTCGAGGCCGCACTGCTGGCGGCCAACCAGCCCTTGGCGCTGGCCCAGCTGCACGGGCTGTTTCCCGAGGACGCCCCGGCGCCGCCGGGCAGCGTGGAAGCGGCGCTGGAGCAGCTGGCCGCCGCCTGCGAGGACCGCGGAGTGGAACTGGTCGAGGTCGCTTCCGGCTTCCGCTACCAGGTCAAGGCCCAGGTGCACGACTGGGTGGCCCGGCTGTGGACCGAACGCAAGACCCGCTACACCCGCGCCACCCTGGAGACCCTGGCCCTGATCGCCTACCGCCAGCCCATCACCCGTGGCGAGATCGAACAGGTCCGCGGCGTGGCGGTGAGCAGCAACATCATCCAGGCGCTGGAGGAGCGGGAGTGGATCCGGGTGATCGGCCACCGCGACGTACCCGGAAAGCCGGCCCTGTTCGGCACCACCAAGGGCTTCCTCGACTATTTCGGGCTCAAGCGCCTGGACGAACTGCCGCCGCTGTCCGAACTCAAGGACATCGGCGAACTGGAGCCACAGCTGCTGCTGGACCCGGAGGCGGCACCGGCCCCGGCCGGCCTGGCTGCCAGCCCAGGCGATGACCCGGCCGCCGAGCCGGGCGCAGACGACAGCGCCGGCACGATCCACGACCACGATCACGACCCGGGCGATGACGGCATCCAGGCCGGCGCCACGGACACGGACACCGATACCCACCCCACCGCAGCCGACGCCGATGGCGCCCCGGCCGCTTCCGACATCCCCGAAAACCAGGCTGGCGACGATGACGATGCCAGCCGGAGCAACAGCCAATGAACGACCCCACCCCCCGCAAGCCCCTGGGCAAACTCTCCCTCAAGCGCGGCGAAGACACCGCCGCGGCCACGCCCAAGGTCGAAGAACGCCTGCACAAGGTCCTGGCCCAGGCCGGGCTGGGCTCGCGCCGCGCGCTGGAACAGCGCATCGCCGACGGCCTGGTCAAGGTCAACGGTGAAACCGCCCAGGTCGGCCAGAGCATCAGCAGCGGCGACCGCGTCGAACTGGACGGCAAGGCCTTCGTCGCCTCGGCCCTGACCGACCCGGCGCGCGTGCTGGTCTACAACAAGCCCGAAGGCGAGGTGACCACCCGCGAAGACCCCGAGGGCCGGCCGACCATCTTCGATTCGCTGCCGCGCCTGAAGGGCGCGCGCTGGATCGCCATCGGCCGCCTGGACATCAACACCACCGGCCTGCTGCTGCTGACCACCGATGGCGAGATCGCCAACGCGATGATGCATCCCTCGCACGAGGTCGAACGCGAATACGTGGTCCGGGTGCGTGCGCCCGAAGGCCAGCAGACCGTGCCCGACAACCTGGTCGACCGCCTCGCCCGCGGCGTGGCCCTGGACGACGGCCCGGCGAAATTCGACCAGATCGAGCGCATCGGCGGCACCGCGACCGCGCCGGGCGAAAGCAGCCACGACTGGTTCCGGGTGGTGGTCAGCGAAGGCCGCAACCGCGAGGTGCGGCGGCTGTGGGAGTCCCAGGGCTGCCAGGTCAGCCGGCTCAAGCGCACCCGCTATGGCGACATCGGCCTGCCGCGCGAACTGCTGCGCGGGCACACCCAGGAACTGTCCGCCGAAAAGGTCCAGGCACTACGCAAGTCGCTGGGCCTGGAGGACGGCGCCGAGACGACCCTGACCCTGCAACCGGTGATCGGCCAGCGCCGCGCGGCCAAGGCCACCGTGCACGTGGGCCACGAGCGCGGCCCCGGCCAGGCCTACGTCAACGGCCACAACACCGCCGACGAAGGCCGCGAACTGCGCCGCTTCGACCATGTGCGCGAGGACCGGCGCGGCCGTGGCGGCAAGAAGCCGCACGGCGGCCTGACCGTGAGCGGCGAAATGGCGGCCAAGCAGTCGCAGAAGCCGTTCAAGCAGCGCAAGGAAAAAGGCCCCAGGCCGCTGCCGGACGGCAACCCGGCCGCGTTCCGCACCTGGTACGTACCCGAGGGCGTGGACACCGGCCCCAGCGGCCACCGCAACGCCGGTCCCGGCGGCAAGCCGCGCTACGGCAAGCCCGGCGGCAAGCCCGGTGGCGGCAAGCCCGGCGCAGGCAAGTCCGGCAGCCCCTATGGCCAACGCCAGGGCGGCCAGGGCCAGGGCCAGGGTGCCGGCGGTGCCGGCCAGGGTGCCGGCGCGCGCAAGCCGGCGCGGCCCTACGGGCACCCGGGCAACGCCCCGCACTTCCCGTCCGACCACGCCACCCCCGGTGGCCACGGCACCCAGGACCGCAACCGCGGTCCGCGCGGCAACGCCCAGGCTCGCCCCGGCGGCAACCGTCCGGCCGGCGGCAACCGCCCCCCGGGTGGACGTCCCGGGGGTGCGCCGCGCGGCGGCAACCGCGGTGGTGGCGGCCCGCGCGGCCACGGCTGAGCGGCTGCGGCTGAATGGCCAGCGCCTGCCACCGCACTGACCTGTGAGCGCCACGGATTTCGACCTGCTGGTGGTCGGCGCCAGCTTCGGCGGCGCCGCCTGCGCCATCGCCGCCGCTTCGGCCGGCTTGCGGGTGTGCGTGCTCGAGCGCAAGCGCGACCCCGGCGAACGCCTGCACACCACCGGGATCGTGGTCCGCGAGGCCGCCGAACAGACCCTGCTCGGCCAGGCGCCGGCGCATTGCCTGCGCCGGGTCGAACGGGTGCGCCTGTACTCGCCGTCGCTGCGCGATGTCGCCCTGGCCGCGCCGGGCTACTACTTCCTCACCACCGACACCCCGGAACTGATGCGCTGGCTGGCCGACCAGGTGTCGGCGCACGGCGCGCAGTTGCGCCTGGGCACCTCTTTCACCGCCGCCGAACGCGATGGCGACGGCTGGCAGGTGGCCGGCGTGGGCAAGGTGCGCTGGCTGGTCGGCGCCGATGGCGCCCGCTCGCGGGTGGCGCAGCGCGCCGGGCTGGGCCAGGTGCGCGACTTCCTCTACGGCATCGAGCACGAATACGCCGGCCTGCAACTGCCCGAACCGGACGCGCTGCACTGCTTCGTCAGCCGCCGCTACGCGCCCGGCTACATCGGCTGGGTCGCGCAGAACCCGACCGGCGTGCAGGCCGGACTGGCCCTGCGCCACGATGCCGCACGCGCGCGCCTGCCGGACATCGACGGGTTCCTGGCCCGCATCGCCGATCGCGTCGGCCTGCCGCCAGGCCGCGAGCCCGATGCGGTGCGCGCCGGGCTGATCCCCTGCGGCGGCCCGGTATCGCCGTTGTCACGCCCCGGCGCGATGCTCACCGGCGATGCGGCCGGGATCGTCTCGCCGGTCACCGCCGGCGGCATCCATTCGGCCTGGGCCCATGGCTGGGCGATCGGAGCGGCCGCCGCCGCGCATGCGCGTGGCCAGGGGCCTTCGCCCGAACAGGTGGCCGACGACACCGCGCCGCGCTTCCGTACCAAGCGCGTGCTGCGCTGGGCCTTCGACCACCTGCAGATGGACTGGCCGTTCGACCTGCTGCTGCATTCGGCGCCGCTGCGCTGGGCCGCCGAGCAGGTCTACTTCCACCGCCGCGGCGTGCGCTGAGGCGACGCGCCAGGCGATCGCCTCAGCGCAGTTCGAACGCGTCCGCGTCCAGCATCGCCGGGAAGCGCTCGCGGTGTTGCGCCAGCGCCGCAGCCGACAACGTGGTGGTCAGCACCTGCTCGCGGCCGTGCGCCTCCACCTGCGGCTGGCCGAGGAAGTCGATCGCCACGCTGTCGCCGTCGTAGGCCAGGCCATTGCCATCCACGCCAACCCGGTTGACCGCTGCCACCCAGCACAGGTTCTCGATCGCCCGCGCCCGCAGCAGGGTCTTCCAGGCGTGGGCGCGCGCCGCCGGCCAATTGGCGACGAAGATTTGCAGGTCGAAATCCGGCTGCCCCGGCCGTTCCACGTCGAAGCGGTTGCGGCAGAACACCGGGAAGCGCAGGTCGTAGCAGACCTGCGGATTGATCCGCCAGCCCTTCCACTCCACGCACAGGCGTTCGCTGCCAGCGCTGTAGCGCTTGTGCTCGCCGGCAAAACGGAACAGGTGACGCTTGTCGTAGTGGGCCAGTTGCCCGTCGGGGGTGGCCCAGAGCAGGCGGTTGCAGACCCGGGTGGCGCCATCGCCATCCTCCACGCGCAGCTGCACGCTGCCGGTCACCGCCGCATCCAGGGCCCGCGCCTGGGCGAGCATCCAGGCCACGGTGGGCCCGTCCATGCCCTCGGCCTGGTCGATGGCGTCGTTGGAAAAGCCGCTGGTGAAGGTCTCCGGCAGCACCACCAGGTCGGTGGCCCCGGCCAGCGGCGCGACCAGCGCGGCGTAATGGTCGCGGTTGCCGGCCGGATCGTGCCAGCGGGTATCGCCTTGCACCAGGGAAACGCGAAGGTCGTTCATCGGCAATTTCCTACAGGAGGCGGAGTCTTTCGAGGGCGGCGTCCAGGGTGGCGTCGTTCTTGGCAAAACACAGCCGCGCCAGACGCTGGCCGGCCGGCGGGCTTTCGTAGAACGGCGACAGCGGGATCGCGGTCACGCCCTTTTCCACGGTCAGCCAGCGGGTGAACTCCAGGTCCGGCAGGTCGCTGACCGCCGAATAGTCCACCAGCTGGAAGTAGCCGCCCGGCACCGGCAGCGGCCGCAGCCGCGTGCCCAGCAACTGCTCGCGGAAACGGTTGCGCTTGGCCTGGTAGAAGGCACCGAGCTGCTGGTCGTGTTCGGGCTCGTCGACGATCATCGCCGCGAAGGCGTGCTGGGCCGGGGCGAAGGTGCAGAACACGTTGTACTGGTGGACCTTGCGGAACTCGGCGCTCAGCGCCGGCGGCGCGATCGCGTAGCCGACCTTCCAGCCGGTGCAGTGATAGGTCTTGCCGAAGCTGGAGATGACGAAGGCGCGCTCGCGCAGCTGCGGCCAGTACAGCGCTGATTCGTGGCGGTGGCCGTCGAACACGATGTGCTCGTAGACCTCGTCGGAAATCAGGTAGATGCCGGTATCGTGCAGCAGCTGCGCCAGGGCGCGCATGTCCTCGGCACCGAACATCGCCCCGGACGGGTTGTGCGGACTGTTGACCATGATCATCCGGGTCCTGGACGTGACCGCCGCCCGTACCTGGTCCCAGTCCACTGCGAAGCTCACCGGATCCAGCGGCACGTGCACCGCGCGCGCGCCGGCCAGGTCGATGGCCGGTTCGTAGCAGTCGTACGCCGGATCGAGCACGATCACTTCCTCGCCCGGACGCACCACCGCGTGGATCGCGTTGAAGATCGCCTCGGTGGCGCCGCTGGTCACGGTGATCTCGGTGTCCGGGTCGACCGTGGCGCCGTAGCAGCGCAGCGCCTTGGCGGCGATGGCCTGGCGCAATGCCGGCACCCCGGTCATCGGCGCGTACTGGTTGTGGCCGGCGCGCATCGCCGCGTCCAGTGCATCCACCAGCCGCGCCGGCACCGGGAAGTCGGGGAAGCCCTGGCCCAGGTTGACCGCGCCGTGCTCGGCGGCCAGCTGCGACATCACGGTGAAGATGGTGGTGCCCACCTTGGGCAGCTTGGTCTGCGGGGTCAACGGCATCGCGGGGGTGGCCTGGGCATTGCGGGAACGCCGAGTTTACGCAAAGGCGGTCACCGGCAGCGTACCGCGGCCGCTACAATGCGCCCCGATGAGCGATGCCTCCCACACCCCGCTGCTGGCCGTCCGCGGCCTGGCCTTCGCCCGCAACGACACCCCGGTGTTCGGCCCGCTGGACTTTGCCGTCGATGCCGGCGAGGCGCTGCTGGTGCAGGGTGGCAACGGCTC
Source organism: Pseudoxanthomonas sp. (assembly GCA_018060215.1). Classification (GTDB taxonomy): domain Bacteria; phylum Pseudomonadota; class Gammaproteobacteria; order Xanthomonadales; family Xanthomonadaceae; genus Pseudoxanthomonas. Next base: position 3,661 of record JAGOWL010000002.1, on the reverse strand, counting down.
GGGCAAGACCACCCTGCTGCGGGTCCTGGCCGGGCTGCTGCGCGCCGATCAGGGGCGGGTCGAGATCGACGGCCGCCCCACCGTCGCGGCCCTGCGCGCCCACGCCATCGCCTACCTGGGCCACCTGCCAGCGCTCAAGGGCGACCTGTCGGTGCTGGAGAACCTGGAATTCCTGTGCGGCCTGCATGGCCGCCGCAAGCGCCAGCTGCCCGGGGACGCGCTGGCCATCGTCGGCATGGCCGGCTACGAGGACGCCCCGGCGCGGCAACTGTCGGCCGGGCAGAAGAAGCGGGTGACGCTGGCGCGGATGTGGCTGGCCCCGGCACCGCTGTGGCTGCTGGACGAGCCCTACGCCAACCTGGACCTGGACGGCATCAACCTGGTCAACCGGATGATCTCGGCGCACCTGCGCGACGGCGGCGCGACCCTGGTCACCACCCACGGCGCCTACGCCGCGCCGCCAGTGCGCACGCGGATGCTGGCACTGGGCGCGCAGCCGCCGCAGGACGCGGCAGCATGAGCACCGAACCGGGCCTGGTCTCTTCAGCACGCGCTCTGGTGCTGCGCGACCTGCGCCTGCTGTGGCGGCGCCGCGGCGATTCGCTGCAGCCGGCGCTGTTCGCGGTGCTGGTGGTGGTGCTGTTCGCGCTGGGCGTGGGTGGTGGACCGCAGGCGCTGTCGAAAGTGGCCGCGGCGGTGCTGTGGGTGGCGGTACTGCTGGCCGGCCTGCTGTCGCTGGACACCCTGTTCCGCGGCGATGCCGAGGACGGCTCGCTGGAACAGTGGCTGCTGGCGCCGGTGCCGCTGGCCTGGCTGGTGGCCGTGCGCGTGTTCACCCACTGGACCACCACCGCCGTGCCGCTGATCGTGGCGGTGCCGGTCCTGGGCGAACTGCTGCACCTGCCGCGGGAGCAGTTGCCGGTGCTGCTGGTCTCCCTGGCGCTGGGCACGCCGCTGCTGAGCCTGCTCGGCGCGGTGGTCGCCGCACTGACCGTGGGCATGCGCCGCTCCGGCATCCTGGTGGCCCTGCTGGCACTGCCGCTGTACGTGCCGGTGCTGGTGTTCGGCGCCGGCAGCGTCGCCGCCAGCGCCCAGGGTCTGGATGCCACCGGCGCCTTGCTGCTGCTCGCCGCCGGCCTGGTGCTGGCCGCGGTACTGGCACCCCTGGTGATCGCCGCGGCCATCCGCATCGCGATGAGCTGAACATGACCGGCAAGCGTCCAGGCCCGAAAGCGGCACCCGGCAATGGCGGCCATGGCAGTACCGCGCCGGCCGCCGCACGCGGCGCCAGCGCGGACAGCCGGGTCGAGAAGTTCCTGCAGGCGGCGATCGAGGTTTTCCTGGAAAAGGGCTACCGCAACGCCCGCCTGAGCGACATCGTGGCCCGCTCGGGCGGCTCGCTGGCCACGCTGTACCAGGCCTACGGCAGCAAGAAGGGCCTTGCCCACGCGATCATGGAACGTTGCATCGGTGGCTTCGCGCAAAGCCTGCAGAAGCTGCAGGATTCACCGTTGCCACCCGAGCAGGCCCTGCCCATCGCCGCCGAGGACATGCTGGAGGAGATCCTCAGCTCCCGCCACATCGTCACCCATCGCATCGTCGTGGGCGAAGGGATGAACTTCCCGGACCTGCGCGACTGGTACTTCGAGCATGGCGTGGCCCCGGCGAACCGGCGCCTGGCCGAGTATTTCGCCCGCGAACAGCGTGCCGGCCGGCTGCTGCTGGGTTCGCCGGCCATCATCTCCAACCACTTCTACATGATGGTGTTCGGCAGCGCGATCATCCGCTCCACCGCCGGCACGGTCGATGCCGACGACCTGGCCTGGATCAAGGCCGACACCCGCAAGGCGGTGGCCATCTTCGTGCGCGGCATGCAACCAGCCGCGACAGGCGCAACGCCGGCCGCCGCAGCACTGGCCTGAAGGGCAATCCATTGCCGCACAGCAGCTTGACATTTTCGGCTCCGAGCAATCGTCGACGGCACATGCGGGCCTGGGCGCGCCAGGGTTTGCCCATGCCTCGATCCCGGCCAACCCGCTCAGCCCGCACAGGCCAAGCCGGTGCGGGTGCAGTCTGTGGCGACTTGAGGCCAGCTTTGCAGGGCCGACGACTTATACTGCCAACTTGGCTATTGATGGACCCGTTGCCCGTAGGGGCCCGCTCGCTGGAAATCGACGAGGGATCCTTTCATGCGGTTGTTGATCGTCGAGGACTCGCAGGCACTGGCGCAGGCGCTGGACAAATCCCTTACCCGTGAAGGCTATGTCTGCGACCACGCGCTGGACGGGGAGCAGGCCCTGGCCTTCCTGCAGGCTTTCGATTACGACCTGGTGATACTCGACTGGATGCTGCCCAAGCGCGATGGCATTTCCGTGCTGGGCGAAATGCGCCAGCGTGGTTTGCGCTGCGGAGTGCTGATGCTGTCGGCACGCGGCCAGGTGGATGATCGGGTCACGGCGCTGGATGCCGGTGCTGATGATTACCTGGTCAAACCGTTCTCCACCGACGAACTGCTGGCACGCCTGCGTGCGCTGGCACGGCGGCCGCTGGACGCACCCCCCGTACCGATGCTGCAGGCAGGCGAGCTGAGGCTGGACCCGCGCTCGCGCCGGGCGTTCTGGCGGCAAGGCGACCTGGAACTGACGCCCAAGGAATACGCCCTGCTGGAACTGCTGATGCGCCAGCCGCAGCAGGTGTTCTCGCGTGGCCAGATTTTTTCCCAACTTTATGACAGTGCCAGCGAAGTGTCGGACAAGGCGGTGGAGGTCATCATGAGCACATTGCGCACCAAGCTGCTCAAGGCCGGTACGGGCGAACAGATCAAGACGCGTCGGGGCTTTGGCTATGTCTTCGAGTGAGGTGCATGGCGACTGGTCGATACGGCGGCGCCTGGCCTGGCAGTTGACGTTGGCGATGGGCCTCATCCTGACCCTGGTGTTCCTGGTGCTGGATTACGCGATCGACCGCGAAATGTACGCGCGCCTGGACCACTTCCTCAACGTCCGCGCCAGCGCCCTGGCCTTGCAGTTGCAGGTGCGCACGCCGGAGCAGGCGGCGAAGCTGCTGCCCGAATACGACCTGAGCGGGCACACCGATTTCTTCACCGTGTATGACGCGCGCAAGCGTCCGATCCTGCGTTCGGTCAACAGCCGTGGGCAGGCGCTGCCGGTGCCGAAGGGTCCGCTGGGGCAATCACGCCATTACGATCTGTTCCTGCCCGATGGTCATCCGGGCCGCGCCATCGTGTTGCGTGTCCCACGCCCGGAAGCCGCCACATCGGACTGGCTGGTAGTCGCCACCGAGCGCGGCGCCTGGGATCTGGCCGAGCGGCGCATCCACCTGGCCCTGATCGCGATCATCGCCGCTGCGGTGGCGGTGGCGGTGGTGCTGTGCCTGTTGCTGGTGCGGCGTGCCTTCCTGCCATTGGTGGAACAAAGCGAACGGCTGCGGACGCTGCAGCCGGGCCAGCCACCACCACCGCCCTCCAGCGCCCTGCCGCGCGAACTGGCACCCTTCATCAGCACACTGCACCAGGCCTTGCAGCGGCTGTACACCGCCGCCGAACGCGAACGGCGTTTTTCGCGTGATATGGCCCACGAGTTGCGCACGCCGCTGGCTGAAATCCGGGCCAGTGCAGAAAACGCGCTTCGTGGCGATGATC
>JAGOWL010000154.1 GCA_018060215.1 Pseudoxanthomonas sp. | reverse complement strand
CTGAAGGCCGCGCCGGCTACCAGACCCCGGTATTGGGCATCGAGGCCCAGGGCTCGGCCGGGGCCAGGCGCGCGCCCTTCTGCAGCAGTTCGATCGAGATCAGGTCCGGGGTGCGGACGAAGGCCATGTGGCCGTCGCGCGGCGGGCGGTTGATGGTTACCCCCAGCGACTGCAGGTGGGCGCAGGTGGCGTAGATGTCGTCCACCGCGAAGGCCAGGTGGCCGAAATTGCGCGCGCTGCCGTAGTTTTCCGGCGGCGAGCCGTCTTCGGGCGGCCAGTTCCAGGTCAGCTCGATCTCCGCCTCCGGGTTCTCCGGGGCGCCGAAGTAGACCAGGCTGAAGCGGCCGGCGTCGTTGTCCATGCGCCGGGTCTGGTGCAGGCCCAGGCCTTCGGTGAAAAAGCGGCTGGTGGCGTCCAGGTCATGGACGCGGATCATCGCGTGCAGGTATTTCATCGGTCCGTATCTCCGGCATGGGCCCCCATTGTAGGAGCCGCGCCTGCGGGCGACCTGCCGTGCAAGCGGTCGCGGGCACTCAGTCCAGGAACAGGTCCGGCAGCAGCGGCTGCGAAGGGTCGACGGCGTAGCCGGACAGGTCGGTGACGCCGGCTTGCGCCAGCACTTCGTCGTCGATCAGGAAGCGCCCGCTGAAACCGGCCGCCGGCTGCACCAGCACCGCGTGGGCGGCGTCGGCCATGATTTCCGGACGGCGGCCGTTGGCCGCCTCCACGCCCGGGATCATGTTCAGCGCCTCGGTGGCGATCAGGGTGCGTGGCCACAGTGCGTTCACCGCCACGCCCTGCGGCCCGAACTCGGCGGCCAGGCCCAGGGTGACGAAGCTCATGCCCATCTTGGCCAGGGTGTAGCCGGTGTGCGGGCCCCACCACTTCGGGTCCAGCGACGGCGGCGGCGCCAGGGTCAGGATGTGCGGGTTGGGCGCGGCCAGCAGCTGCGGCAGGCAGGCCTGGGCACACAGGAAACTGCCGCGCGCGTTGACCTGCTGCATCAGGTCGAAGCGCTTCATCGGCGTGTCCAGCGCACCGCGCAGCCAGATCGCGCTGGCGTTGTTGACCAGGATGTCGATGCCGCCGAAGGCATCCACGGTGGCCGCCACCGCCGCATGGACCTGCTCCTCTTCGCGGATGTCGCACTTGAGCGCCAGGCCCTGGCCACCGGCGGCGGTGACGGCCTCGGCGGCGCTGTGGATGGTGCCGGGCAGCTTGGGGTTGGGCACCGCCGACTTGGCGGCGATGGCCACGTTGGCGCCGTCGCGCGCCGCGCGCAGGGCGATGGCCAGGCCGATGCCGCGCGAGGCGCCGGTGATGAACAGGGTCTTGCCAGCGAGGGTGGTCATGGCGGGGGCGGTCCGGAGGCGGGCCTGCATTGTCGCGCGGATGAACGCCAAGCGGGCCGCGATCGACCCGGCGGGATGCCGCGTGGGGCGCGGCTTCTATAATCGGCCGATGCAGCCTTCATGGATGGACAACACGCTGGCCTGGGTCGGCAACCACCCGGTACTGGCCGGGGTGTTGTTCTTCGCCATCGCCTTCGCCGACGCATTGATCGTGGTCGGCGCGGTGGTGCCGGCGCTGCCGCTGCTGATCGCGGTGGGCGTGCTGATCGGCATGGGCGAGGTCTCCGGTGCCTACGCGGTGGCCTGCCTGGCCCTGGGTGCCTTTGCCGGCGACACCCTCAGCTACTGGATCGGCTGGCGCTGGGGCCAGCGCCTGCACGGGTTCTGGCCGTTCCGGCGCTACCCGCAACTGCTCGGCCGCGGCGAGATCCTGTTCCGGCGCAATGCCCTGACCGCGATCCTGGTGGCGCGCTACGTCGGCGCGGTGCGGCCGTTCGTGCCGGCCATCGCCGGCATGTCGAAAATGCGGCCATCGCGTTACCTGGTGATCAGCGCGGTGGCCTGCCTGTCGTGGGCATTGCTGTTCCTGGCCCCGGGCTGGGTGCTGGGCCGCGCCTACGATGCGGTGGCCGCGGTGGCTGGCCACCTGGTGATCGTGCTGGCGCTGCTGGCCACGGTGCTGGGCCTGGCCTGGGCCTGGGTCCTCTACACCTACCGCTGGTTCGCCGGCCACGCCGACTCGCTGCTGGCCCGCGCCCTGGACTGGAGCCACCGGCACCCGGTGGTCGGGCGCCATTCGGCCGCCGTGTTCGATCCCAGCCATCGCGAATCCACCTCGCTGGCCCTGCTGGCGGTGCTGCTGATGGCCATCGGCTGGGCCTGGTTCGTGCTGCTGCTGGTGGTGATCGGCCATGGCGAACCGCTGGCCCTGGACCTGGCCGTGCACCAGGCCATGCTGGCCCTGCGCAATCCGCTGGCCGACCATCCGATGGCGGCGCTGGCCTCGCTGGGCGACTGGCCGGTGCTGGCCCCGGCCTGCCTGGCGGTGCTGGCCTGGTTCGCCTGGCGCCGGCTGTGGATGGCCGCCGCGCACTGGCTGGCGGCGCTGGCCTTCGGCCTGGCCCTGACCTGGCTGCTGGGCAACACCATGGACGTGGTGCGCCCGCCCGGTGCCAGCAGCGGCTTCGGCTTTCCGTCCATCGCGGTGACCATGGCCACGGTGGCCTTCGGCTTCTTCGCGGTGCTGATCGCGCGCGAACTGCCCGGGCGCGACCGGGTCTGGCCCTACCTGGTGTCCGGCGCGGTGGTCACGGTGATCGGCTTCGCCCGCCTGTACCTGGGCGCGCACTGGCTCAGCGACGTGGTCGGCGGGATGCTGCTGGGCGTGGTCTGGCTGCTGGTGCTGGGCATCGCCTACCGGCGACGGGTCAACCGCTCGTTCTGGATGAAGCCGGTGGCCGCGGTGTTCTACGGCGTGTTCGCCGCCGCGGCGCTGTGGTACGCGCCACGCAACATCGAAGCCAAGCTGGCCAAGTTCGAACCGCCGCCGGCAGCGGCGGTGCTGGCCGACCTGGAGGACTGGTGGAGCCACGAATGGATGCTGCAGCCGGCGCGCCGCAACGAGTTCGACGACGACCTGCGCTGGCCGCTGGACCTGCAGGTGGCCGGCCCGCTGGCGCCGCTGCGGCAGCGGCTGGAGGCGGCCGGCTGGCAGGTACAGCCCCAGGCCAGGTGGGAACAGGCCCTGAGCCTGCTGGACACCGACGCCCAACCCGATGAGGTGCCGGTGCTGCCGGCCACCCTGGATGCACGCACCGAGACCTTGCTGATGGTGCGCCAGGGCCCGGCACCGGACCTGCGCTACGCGCTGCGGCTGTGGTCCACCCCGCAGCAACTGCAACCCGGCGGCGTACCGCTGTGGGTCGGCACCACCCAGGCGCTGCAGTTCAAACAGGACCTGGGCCTGATCGCGGCCTGGCGCCCGCGGCGCGACGTCGAACCGGCCCTGGGCCAGCTGATCGACCCGCTGCACGACCTGCCGCATGCCATCGCCCCGCACCCGCAGTCGCAGTTGCCGGTGCTGCGCGTGCGCACCGACGGCATCGGCGACGGCGCCGGCGTCAGTCCTCGTCCATCCACTCCAGCAGCCGGTCAAGGCGCTGGTGCGGATCGTCCTGCTGCAGCAGCGCCAGGCGCTGCTCGTCGCTGAGCGGCAGCAGCTCGGCCAGGCGCCAGCCGACCCAGTCCGCATTTTCCAGTTGCCGCAGGTTGGCACCGGCATGGCCCAGGCCCGGATGCTCGCCGCCGATCCTGTCCAGCAGCTCGGCCAGCAGGGTGGCCAGGGCCGCGTGCTGCGGCCGCAGTGGCGCGTGGGCCGCGGTGTCGTCGCACCACTGCACCTGGGCCACCAGCAGGCCGTTGTCGCGCACGCCGGTGCGCTCGACCTTGAACCGGCGCGCGCCGCGCACCTGCAGGGTCAGCAGGCCGTTGCGGTCGTTGCCGAAGTCCTCGATCCGCGCCTCCACCCCGAACGCGGCCGGCGTGGCCGGTGCGCCGACCTCCTCGCCCTCCAGGATCAGGCAGATGCCGAAGCCGCTGCCCTTGCGCCCGCATTCGGCCACCAGGTCCAGGTAGCGCGGTTCGAACACCCGCAGGCCCAGCGGTGCGCCGGGCAGCAGCACGGCGTGCAGCGGAAACAGCGGCAGCGTCTGGTCGTCGGTCTGGGCCAAGGCGTGGCGTTCCGGGGCGGCTGAACGGTCAGGTTACTCCCGAACCGTGCCGCGCAGGGTCAGGTGCCGGCCGCGTCGAGCAGGGCCAGGAAGCGCCGCGGCGCCCCGTCGAAGCCACCGTTGGACATGAACACCACATGGTCACCGGGCCGTGCCTGCGCACGCAGGGCCGCCAGCAGTGCATCGGTGTCGGGCACGGCCTGCGCCTGGCCGCGCACCGCGGCGATCACCTTGCCCGCATCCCAGGCCAGTTCGGGCCGGTGCAGGAACACCACCGCGTCGGCCAGCGCCAGCGACGGGGCCAGCGCATCGGCATGCGCGCCCAGGCGCATCGAGTTGCTGCGCGGCTCCATCGCCACCAGGATGCGCCGCCCGTCGCCGACTTTCGCCCGCAGGCCTTCCAGGGTGGTGGCGATCGCGGTGGGATGGTGGGCGAAGTCGTCGTAGACGGTGATCCCGGCGCCGCTGCCCAGCACCTCCAGCCGCCGCTTGACGCTGGAAAAGCCTGCCAGCGCCGGGATCACGCCGGCCGGGTCCACGCCCACCGCGTGCGCGGCGGCCAGCGCGGCCAGCGCGTTCATCACGTTGTGCCGGCCCAGCAGCGGCCAGCGCACGGTGCCCACTTCGCGGCCCCGGTGCAGCACGACGAATTCACCGCCATCGGCCTGCAGCAGGCGCGCGCTCCAGTCGAAACCACTGCCACCGTCGGCACGGGCGATCGCCACCGCCGCCGCGTCCAGGCCGAAGGTCTCCAGCGGGGTCCAGCAGCCCATCGCCAGCACCTGGCCCAGGTGCGCGTCCTCGCCGTTGACGATCAACCGGCCCTTGCCCGGCACCGTGCGCACCAGGTGGTGGAACTGGCGCGCGATCGCGGCCAGGTCCGGGAAGATGTCGGCGTGGTCGTATTCGAGGTTGTTGAGGATGGCGACCGTGGGCCGGTAGTGGACGAACTTGCTGCGCTTGTCGAAGAAGGCGGTGTCGTA
>JAGOWL010000034.1:14245-16102 GCA_018060215.1 Pseudoxanthomonas sp. | reverse complement strand
CTCTGGGCCGCGCCCTGCACCCGGGTGTCGAGCTGGTTGAGGCGCGAGTTGATCGTTGCGAACTCGTCATCGTAGGTGGCGCAACCGGAAAGGCCCAGGGCGGCCAACATCGCCACGCCGAGCATGCGCGCCATTGCCGGATGTTGCTTGGACATGAACATTTCAACTCTCCTTCGCACTGGGGGAGTCGGGAATATAGCGGCCTTTTCGCCGACGCCACGAAACGCCTTCAGTGCGCGTTGGACTACGTGGACGAACCGTGAAGACGCCCCATTCAACGTGAATGGGCGTTGTGCCTCGTGCGTCACGGATCGGCCGTCGCGTCGCAGCCCTTGACGTCGGGGGCGTGGCCCCGACCTACGGGTGCGATGCCCGTAGGTGGGCCCCACGTGGCCGACGCCCGACGCAACGACGCAATGGTAGTAGGTCGGCCCCACGTGGCGGACGCCCGACTAGGCGCCTCGCGAAATCTCGTGCACGGCCTGCACTGCGCGGTCCACTTCCTCGGGCGTGTTCACCAGGCTTGGTGCCAGGCGCGCACAGGGGACCGCATAGGGGCTGGTGCTGGCGATGATGTTGCGGGCCAGCAGGCGCCGCACCACCTCGGCCGGTTGCAGGCCATCCACGTCGAACGCCACCAGCCCGGCCGAAAGCCCGGCCGACATCGGGGTGTGGATCTTCACCCGCGCGTTGCCGGACAGCCCGGCCTTGCAGCGCTCATTGAGGCTGCGGATGCGCGCCGCCACCCGCGCCGGGCCCATCTGCCGGTGCATGGCGAACGCGGCCGCCATCGCCCACTGGTGCTCGTAGGCCAGGAATCCACCCGGGCTCATGCGGTTGGCGTTGTTGGGTGATGTCAGCGGAATCTGCCGCTCCCATGCCACGTACTGGTCCAGGTCGCTGAAGCTGGGAATCAGCGGCCGCAGCCGCGCCCAGTTGTCGGCGTCGGCCCACACCAGCCCGGTGCCCCGCGGCGCGAACATCCACTTGTGGGTCCCGGCGCAGAAGTAGTCGCAGCCCAGCGTGGCGATGGTTTCGTCGGTGCTGCCCAGGCCGTGCACGCCATCGACCACCAGCAGCAACGGCGCGCCGGTGCGCGCACGCAATGCGGCGGAGATCTCGCGGATCGGAAGGCGGATGCCGCTGCTCGAATGTACCCAGGTCAGGCCGACGACGCGCGTCTTCGGGCCGATGCCCGCCAGCAGGGTGTCGATCATCGAACCGGTGGTCGCGGTGGACGGGTCTTCGAACAGCGCGATCTTGCGCATGCTGGCACCGGCGCGTTCGCTGGCCAGCCGGATCGACTCGTGATGGGAATAGTGGTCGTGCGTGGTACACAGCACCTCGTCGCCAGGCTCCAGCGGCAGGCCGTGGTAGACCAGCGCCAGGCCGGTGGTGGTGTTGGCGGTCAGGCAGACATCCTGGGCCCGCCCGCCCAGGTAGTGGGCGATCCCGGCTTGCGCCTGCAGCGGCAGGTTGTGCGCGTCATCGCCGAACATCGCATGCTCGACCGTCGCGAAGGGATTGCGGTCCAGCGCCTGGCGGTAGCCATCGATGGCCGCCTGCACCGGGCGCGGGTGGCTGGCGAGGAAGAAACTGGCGAAATGCGCGTAGGCCGGATCAAGCGCGAACTGCGCGCGCACCGCATCCCAGTCCGACAGGTCCACGGGGGATGCCGGTGCTGCCAGTGCCGCAGAAAGCGGCACGGAAAGCAGGGTTGCCGCGCCCAGTGCCGCCGGGGCGGCAAGCAGGTCTCGTCGGGTCAGGGCCATGGCGGGTGATTCCAGGCAGCCGATACGGGCCGGGTTCCCAAGCCAACGCGGAAACAGGAGGTTCCCGGTCAAAGGCATCGGCCCC
>JAGOWL010000034.1:12574-14145 GCA_018060215.1 Pseudoxanthomonas sp. | reverse complement strand
ATCGGTTGTTCAGGTGCCGTCGGCGCGTTTGACGATGCGCCCGTCCTTCACGATCACCACGAAATTCCGCTCCGGGTCGGCAACCACCTCCAGATCGGTCAGCGGGTTGCCCTCGACCAGCAGCAGGTCGGCCAGCGCGCCGGCCTCCACCACGCCCAGCCGGCCCTGGTAAGGACTGCGCAGGCCGGAAAGTGCCAGCAGTTCGGCGTTGTCGTGGGTCACCATCTTCAGGATCTCCGCCGGGGTGAACCACTCGCGCAGCAGCAGGATGTAGGCGTTCTGCTCGACGTTGAGCGCGGGGTCGAACAGGAAGTCGGTGCCCCAGGCCATGCGCACCCCCGATCGCTTCGCCGCCGCGATCGTGCGGGCCTGGCCTTCGATCACCGGCTTGCGCTTCTCGCGCCGCAGCGGGTCCATGTCCTCGGTGCTGGCGCGCAGGGTCTGGGTGGACAGCCAGATGCCGCGTTCGGCCATCAGCTTCAGCGTGTCCTCGTCCAGCAGCTGGCCGTGCTCGATGCACTTCACCCCGGCCTCGATCGCGCGGCGCACCGCACGCACGGTGTAGGCGTGGACCGTGACGTAGGTGCCCCAGTCCTCGGCCGCTTCCACCGCCGCGCGCATCTCGTCGAAGGTGTACTGGGTGACGTCGACCGGGTCGTAGGCCGAGGAGGTGCCGCCGCCGGCCATCAGCTTGATCTGGCTGGCACCCATGCGCAGGTTTTCGCGCACCGCGGTCAGCACTTCGTCGCGGCCGTCGGCGATGAAGGTCGCGCCCATTTCCTCGGCCATCGACGGCTTGCCGAAGAACCGGCGCGAGCGTTCATGCGGCTGGCGCAGGTCGCCGTGGCCGGAGGTCTGGCTGACGAAGGCGCCGGACGGCCAGATGCGCGGGCCGGGCATCTTGCCGGCGTCGATGGCGGCCTTGAGTTCGAAGATCGGCCCGCCGGCATCGCGCACGCTGGTAAAGCCGCGCAGCAGGGTGCGCGCGGACTCGGTCGCCACGGTGGCCGCGAGCTTCTCGGGGCTGGCATCCGGCGCCAGCAGGTCGGCCTGCGACAGCGCGGTGAAGGTGCTGTGCCAGTGCACGTCGATCAGACCCGGCATCAGCGTGCGGCCGTGGCCTTCGATCACCCGGGCCGAGGCCGTGGGCCGCGCACCGTCACCGATCGCGGCGATGCGGTTGCCACGGACCAGCACATCGGTCGGCGCACCCAGCGTCCCGCGTGCGGTGTCCAGCACGCGGACCTCGCGGAACAGCAGTTCGGCCTCGGCCTCGCCAGCGGGCGCCTGCGCGTGTGCGAACGCCGGCAGCAGGAGCAGCAGGGCCATCGCGCACCGGCGCATCAGGTTCATCTTCGACATCATGTTGATCAGCATCACCCGTCTCCCTGGATGGATCTGCAGAAAGCACGTCGGCCACGTGGGGCCGAAAGCATGTCGGCCACGTGGGGCCGACCTACGGTACGCCGCGCGATTGACGTAGGTCGGGGCCACGCCCCCGACGCAAGGCATGTCGGCCACGTGGGGCCGACCTACGGTCATGCCGCCCGTACGTCGGGGCCACGCCCCCG
>JAGOWL010000034.1:0-12474 GCA_018060215.1 Pseudoxanthomonas sp. | reverse complement strand
GTCGGGGCCACGCCCCCGACGCGCATTCAATTCACCCCGCAGCACTTCTTGTATTTCTTCCCGCTGCCGCAGGTGCACGGGTCGTTGCGGCCCGGGGTTGCCTCGCGACGGATCGGCTCGCGCGGGGTCATCTGCTCGATCCGGTGCTGGTTGAGATCGGCCAGCATCCCGGGGATCGAGACCACTATCGACAGCCGCTCCTTGTAGCCGATCGGTTCCGCGGAGCCGGACGGATCATCGGATTCCAGCGCCGGCCCGCCTGCCAGTTGGCTGAGCATGTCGAAGATCTCCTCGATCCATTCGTTCTCGTCCAGCCACTGGTCCCACTCGGCCTCGCGCATCGTCACGGCGGTGAAGAAACCCAGCGCCCAGTCGTGGCCGACGTCCAGGTCCTCCTCGTGCAGCTCTTCCCCGGCGGCGGCTTCAGGGTCTTCGGGCAACCACAGCAGCGGCGCGAGGTGTTCGGGCAGGGTGTCGGCGTCGTGGCGAACGCGTTCAGCGCAGCCGTTCCAGAGGCCCATCAGCAGGGTCTGCACCTGGAAGGCTTCCTCCTCGTCGGCCCAGGCCGGCGCCTTGCCGCCCCAGACCACCGGCTGCCATTCGCTGGGCATCACCAGCGAAGGCGATACCACCAGTGCCGACAGGAATCCGTCCAGGGCTTCCAGGTTGAAGCCCTTGAACGGCACCGCGCGCTGGTCGAGCAGTTCGGCCAGGCGTTCGATCTGGTCGTCATCGAGGTGGGACGGAGGAGGGGTCAGGCTGGGCATGGGCGCAAGAGGCGATGGGCAGGCGTGCATGGTAGTGCCTGCGGGTGGGCTCCGCCGCACCCTGCTGCCTGCCAGCGGCACCGGTGAGCGGTGCCACGGGCAGGCGGGCCTATGCGCCGATCCTCGCGGCGGCGGCCTTCAGAGCACCCAGCCGCCGTCCACGGTCAGCTCGATTCCGGTGACGAATCCGGCGCCGGGGCTGACCAGATAGGCCACGGCGGCGGCGATCTCCTCCGGTTGGCCGACCCGCTTGAGCGGGGTGGCGGCGATGCCGGCGGCCTGGTCTTCGGCGGAGCTGCCGGACGTCATCGGCGTTTCGATGCTGCCCGGATGCACCGAGTTGACCCGGATGTGGTCCGCTGCGAATTCCAGCGCTGCGGTCTTGGTCATGCCGCGCACCGCCCATTTCGTGCCGACGTAGCCGGCCGCACCCGGGAAACCGATCAGGCCGGCGATGGAGCTGATGTTGACGATGCTGCCGCCGCCCGCGGCGCGCAGCGGCGCCAGCGCATGGCGCAAGCCCAGGAAGGTGCCGAACTGGTTGATCCGCATCTGCCGCTCGACACTTTCCAGGTCGGCGTGTTCGATGCTCCCGGGGAGGTAGATGCCGGCGTTGTTGACCACGATGTCCAGCTGGCCGAACAGCTTCACCGTGGCGGCCACCGCTTCGGCCCAGGCCGCGTCGCTGCTGACGTCGTGGGCGATGAACACGCTGCGCGGGCCCAGCTCGGCCGCCAGCGCGCGGCCTTCCTCGGCCAGCACGTCGGTGATGGCCACGTTGGCGCCATCGGCCAGCAGCCGGCGCACGATCGCCGCGCCGATGCCGCGCGCGCCGCCGGTGACCAGCGCGGTCTTGCCCTGGAGGGGAGTGTTCATGGTGCGCTCCTGGTTCTGGAAGGGATGGCCCAGCATGGCCCAGCCACGCGACCTGTCCATTGATCGTGCGCAAGACCGCAAGCGGGTCAGGGCGCGCACCGGATCCATGCCCAGGCTCCACTGTGTTGATGGCCTTGTAAATCAATGATTTGGAGGCAGGTGAGCGTGTTCCAACTGCGCGGGTTGCTGATCCATGAATGGATAATTCGCGAATGGACCCCGGATAATTCACGAATCGATCCTCGGCACCCGCCATGAACCTCCCCGGCTACCCCGCAAACCCCCGCCGCTTCGAAGTCCGCCCCGGCATCGCCATGTCCTACCTGGACGAAGGCCCGCGCGACGGCGAGGTCGTGGTCATGCTGCACGGCAATCCGTCGTGGAGTTACTACTGGCGCACGCTCGTTGCGGGCTTGTCCGATCGCTACCGATGCATCGTCCCCGACCACGTCGGCATGGGCCTGTCGGACAAGCCGGACGACGACAAGGGCGCCACGCCACGCTACGACTACACCCTGCAGTCGCGGGTGGACGACCTGGAGGCGCTGCTGCGCCACGCCGGCGTCGACGATGCCACGCCGGTGACCCTGGCCGTGCACGACTGGGGCGGCATGATCGGGTTTGGCTGGGCCCTCAAGCACGCCGCGCAGGTCAAGCGGCTGGTGATCCTCAACACCGCCGCGTTCCCGATGCCGGCCGACAAGGCGATGCCCTGGCAGATCGCGCTGGGCCGGGACTATTCCATCGGCGAGCTGGTGATCCGCGCGTTCAATGCGTTCTCCGCCGGCGCCTCGCGTTTGGGCGTGGAGCGCAAGATGCCGGCCGCGGTGCGCCGCGCCTACGTGGCGCCGTACAACTCCTGGAAGAACCGCATTTCCACCATCCGCTTCATGCAGGACATCCCGCTGTCGCCCAAGGATGCGGCGTGGCCGTTGCTGGAGGCGGCGGGCAAGGCGCTGCCCTCGTTCGCCGACCGGCCGGCGTTCATCGGCTGGGGGCTGAAGGATTTCGTGTTCGACCAGCATTTCCTCGCGCGCTTCCGCGCCGATCTGCCGCAGGCGCAGGTGCATGCGTTCGAGGATGCCGGCCACTACGTGCTCGAAGACCGGCACGAAGTGCTGGTACCGGCGATCCGCGCCTTCCTCGACGCCAATCCGATCCAGGAGCCGGGGTGACCGGACCTGCGTCCGTGGAAATGCGCCCGTGACCGCGGGCTGCCCGGTGACCCGCAAGCTGGGCTGCTAGATGCGCGGGGGCACGGTAACCCCGTCGATCCAGTCGGCCTCGGTCAGCGGCGGCAGGCCGTGCGCCAGCCTTGCCTTGTCGCATTGCACGCTGCGCTCGCCCGATTCCAGCGAGGCGGGTACGGCCGCACAGGTCGAGGGGCGCCGGTCGTGGATGGTGCAGCGGCTGCGGTGGCCGATGTCCGCATCCAGCGCGATGCAGCGCGGCTGCGCGTGCGAGGTGCCACGCATCACCCGTTCGTGGCTGCGCAGGGTGTCGGTCAGTTCAACCGGAACCTGCCCACCCGCCAGCGGGTCGGCTTCGCTCCAGTGGAAACTGACCCTGAAGAACGCGCAGCAGGCGCCACAACTCAGGCAGGGGTGCATGCGGGGCCGGGCCTTGCGCGGCGATGGCGGGGATGGGGCGCGGATTGTGCGGCATGCGCAGGCGTGGCGACAGCACCGGCGGTTCATGGCAACCGGCCGGTCGCAGGGGCCGGGCGAACCGGTCGCGGCCGGGCATCGGCGATAATGCAGCGATGACGCCTGCATCCTGCAACATCGCCGCCGCCCTGCCGCGGCTGGCGGCCGAGCGCCCCGACCAGCCGGCGATCCGTTGCCCGGGCCGGCGCCGCCCCGGCAATGGCCTGGCCGCCTACGACGTGGTCCTGGACTACGCGACGCTGGACGCACGCAGCGACGCGATCGCCGCCGGCCTGGCCCGGCACGGCATCGGCCGCGGGGTGCGCACGGTGGTGATGGTGCGGCCCTCGCCGGAGTTCTTCCTGCTGATGTTCGCCCTGTTCAAGGCCGGCGCAGTGCCGGTGCTGGTGGACCCGGGCATCGACCGGGCGGCGCTGAAGCAGTGCCTGGACGAGGCCCGGGCCGATGCCTTCATCGGCATCGGGCTGGCGCATGCGGCGCGGCTGGCGCTGGGCTGGGCCAAATCGGCGCAGCGCCTGGTGACCGTCGGCCGGCGCTGGGGCTGGGGTGGCACCACCCTGGCCCGGATCGAACGCGACGGCGCCGGTGCCGGCCCGCAGTTGGCCGACACCGGACCGGACGAGGTGGCGGCGATCCTGTTCACCAGCGGCTCGACCGGGGTGCCCAAGGGCGTGGTCTACCGCCACCGCCACTTCGTGGCCCAGATCGAAATGATGGGGCAGGCCTTCGGCATCGAGCCTGGCGGGGTGGACCTGCCGACCTTCCCGCCGTTCGCCCTGTTCGACCCGGCCCTGGGCCTGACCTCGGTGATCCCGGACATGGACCCGACCCGCCCGGCGCAGGCCGATCCGGTGCGCCTGCACGATGCGATCGAGCGCTTCGGCGTCAGCCAGCTGTTCGGATCGCCGGCGCTGATGCGGGTGCTGGCCGACCACGGCCGGCCGCTGCCGACCCTGCGCCGGGTGACCTCGGCCGGGGCGCCGGTGCCGCCGGAAGTGGTGGAGAAGATCCGCATCCTGCTGGACGACGACGCGCAGTTCTGGACGCCTTACGGAGCCACCGAATGCCTGCCGGTGGCGGTGATCGAGGGCCGCGAACTGCAGGACACGCGCCCGGCGACCGAGGCCGGCGCCGGCACCTGCGTCGGCCGCCCGGTGCCACCCAACCAGGTGCGCATCATCGCCATCGACGATGCGCCGATCGCGCACTGGAGCGCGGTGGTCGAACTGCCGGCCGGTGAGGTGGGCGAGATCACGGTGGCCGGTCCGACCACCACCGACAGCTACTTCAATCGCGAAGCGGCCACCATCGCGGCCAAGATCGTCGAAGTGCGGGCCGACGGCGGCGAGCAGGTGGTGCACCGGATGGGCGACGTGGGCTATTTCGACGCCGAAGGCCGGCTGTGGTTCTGCGGGCGCAAGACCCAGCGGGTGCAGGCGGCGGACAGGGCGCTGTACACCGAGCAGGTCGAGCCGGTGTTCAACGCCCATCCGCAGGTGCGGCGCACGGCCCTGGTCGGAGTGGGCGTGCCCGGTGCGCAACGGCCGGTGCTGTGCGTGGAACTGGCCGCCGGCGTGGATGCCGGGCAGTTCCAGCGGATCCAGGGCGAGCTGCGCACGCTGGCCGCGGCGCATGCGCATACCGCGCCGGTGGCCACCTTCCTGCGCCACCCCGGCTTTCCGGTGGACATCCGCCACAACGCCAAGATCGGTCGCGAGAAGCTGGCGGCCTGGGCGGGCGCGGCGCTGTCGGCGGGCAGCGGAGGTGCGGCATGAAGGTCCTGGTCACCGGCGGTGGCGGTTTCCTCGGCCTGGCCCTGTGCCGCGGCCTGCGCGAACGCGGGCACCAGGTGGTCAGTTTCCAGCGCCGGCATTCACCGCAGCTGGCCGAACTGGGCGTGGGCCAGGTACGGGGTGACCTGGCCGACGCCAACGCGGTGGCGCACGCCGCCGCCGGGGTGGAGGCGGTGTTCCACAACGCGGCCAAGGCCGGGGCCTGGGGTAGCTACGACAGCTACCACCAGGCCAACGTGGTCGGCACGCGCAACGTGCTGGCCGCCTGCCGCGCCCACGGCATCGGCAAGCTGGTCTACACCTCCACCCCCAGCGTGACCCATCGTGCCACCCATCCGGTCGAAGGCCTGGGCGCCGACCAGGTGCCCTATGGCGAAAACCTGCAGGCGGCGTACGCGGCGACCAAGGCGATCGCCGAGCGCGAGGTGGTGGCGGCCAACGATGCCACCCTGGCCGTGGTCGCCCTGCGCCCGCGCCTGATCTGGGGGCCGGGCGATGCACACCTGCTGCCGCGCCTGGTCGAACGCGCGCGTGCCGGCCGCCTGCGCATCGTTGGCAGCGGTGAGAACTTCGTCGACACCACCTATATCGACAATGCCGCCCAGGCGCATTTCGATGCCTTCCAGCACCTGGCGCCGGGTGCGGCCTGCGCCGGCAAGGCCTATTTCATTTCCAACGGCCAACCCATGCCGATGCGCAAGGTGCTCAACGCCCTGCTCGCCGCGGCCGGTGCGCCGCCGGTGGAGAAGTCGATTCCGTTCAAGACCGCCTGGCGCATCGGCGCGGTCTGCGACACCCTGTGGCCGCTGCTGCGCCTGCGCAGCGAGCCGCCGATGACCCGTTTCCTGGCCGAGCAGCTCAGCACCACCCACTGGTACAGCATGGAGCCGGCCCGTCGCGACTTCGGCTACGTGCCAGCGGTGTCCTTCGACGAGGGCCTGGCCCGGCTGCGCGCCGCGATCGGATCCGCCCCCACCCACCCGTAGGCGCCGGGGAGACCGGACATGCGTCCGTGGAATCGCGCCCGCGACCGGCAGCCCGGGAGCGCCACCGGTAGAATGCCGGCCATGCCCAGTCCCTTCGATGCCCTCAAGCCGCTGGCCGGTCGCGCCCTGGAAGTGGCGCTGAACCGTGCCGTGGCACTGGATCCTGACACCCGCGACGCACTGGCCGCACTGGATGGCCGGCGGGTGTCGCTGGCCCTGGATGCGCCGCCGCTGGCGCTGCAGATCGGCGTGCATGGCGGCTACCTGCAGGTTGGACCGCCGGTGCACGAGGACGACCTGGCCGTGCGCGGCAGCGTCGGCGGCCTGCTGGGCCAGTTGCCGTTTTTCGCCCAGGCCGCAACGGGCCGACCGGCCGGACGTCTGCACGTATCCGGCGATGCCACCCTGGCCCAGCGCCTGCAGAAGCTGGCCGCCGGCTTCGATCCGGACTGGCAGCAGCCCTTCGTGGCCGCGTTCGGCCAGGTGCTCGGGGTGCAGCTGGCCAATGCCGCCGCCGCCGCCCTGCGCGAGGCGCGCGGAGCGGCGAACGGGCTGGCACGCGCCGGCGCCGACTACGTCACCGAGGAAACCGGCGACGTGGTCGCGCGCGCTGAACTGACGGCCTTCCATGACCAGGTCGATGGCCTGCGCGACGACGTCGAACGCATCGCCGCACGGGTGTCGCGCCTGGCCCAGGCCGGGGTCGCGTCATGAGGGGCCAGGCCATGACGGGCACGGCCTTGGGGAGCCGGGCATGAAGTCGGCGCTGCGGGCCTGGCGCATCGGCCGGGTGGTCCTGCATTACCGCCTGGACGATCTGCTCGATGACACCCCGGCGCAGCGCTGGCTGCGCCTGGGCAAGCCGTTCGTGCCGCGTGCGCCGGCGCAGGTGGCCGCGCTGCCGCGCGGTGCGCGCCTGCGCCTGGCCTTGCAGGAGCTGGGCCCGATCTTCGTCAAGTTCGGGCAGATCCTGTCCACCCGGCGCGACCTGGTGCCGGCGGACATCGCCGAAGAACTGACCCTGTTGCAGGACCAGGTCGCACCCTTCGATGGCGATGCGGCCCGGCAGATCGTCGAGCAGGCGCTGGGCCGGCCGGTGGCCGAGGCCTTCGCCCGCTTCGACACCACGCCGCTGGCTTCGGCCTCGATCGCCCAGGTGCATGGCGCGCGCCTGCGCAACGGGCGCGAGGTGGTGGTCAAGGTGCTGCGCCCGGGCATCGAGAAGCAGATCGCCACCGACATCGCCCTGCTGCGTTCGCTGGCCGCGCTGGTCGACCGCACCCATCCCAATGCCGACCGGATCCGCCCGCAGCTGGTGGTGGACGAGATCCAGGCCACCCTGGCCGCCGAACTGGACCTGCAGCGCGAAGGCGCCAACGCCAGCGTCATGCGCCGGCTGTGGGCAGACTCGCCGGACCTGTACGTGCCGGAGGTGGTGTGGAGCCACAGCGCCGAGCGCGCGCTGACCATGGAGCGGGTCACCGGCATTCCCTCCGACGACATCGCCGCGCTGGATGCGGCCGGGATCAACCGCGGCAAGCTGGCCGAGAAGGGCGTGCGGGTGTTCTACACCCAGGTGTTCCGCGACAACTTCTTCCACGCCGACGCGCACGCCGGCAACATCTGGGTCGACGACCATCCGGCCCGGCGCGAGGATCCGCGCTTCGTGGTGCTGGATTTCGGCATCGTCGGCCAGCTCTCGCCGCAGGACCAGTACTACCTGGCCGAGAACTTCATGGCCATCTTCCACAAGGACTACCGGCGCATCGCCGAGTTGCACGTGGAGGCCGGCTGGATGCCCGACACCGTGCGCATCGACGAGCTGGAGGCGGCCGCGCGCGCGGTGTGCGAACCGTACTTCACCCGGCCGCTGAGCGAGGTGCCGCTGGGCGAGGTCCTGGGCAAGCTGTTCCGCACCGCCCAGCGCCACCAGCTGACCCTGCAGCCGCAGTTGATCCTGCTGCAGAAGACCCTGTTCAACATCGAAGGCGTCGGTCGCCAACTCGACCCGCGGCTGGACATCTGGGCGGTGGCGCAGCCGGTGCTGGAGAAGATCCTGCGCGAGCGTTACAGCCCGCGCCGGCTGCTGCGCGAGATGCGCAAGCGGGTCCCGGAGGCGATGACCCGTGCCCCCGACATGCCGCGGCTGCTGCACGCCTGGCTGGAGCAGCAGGTCCAGGGCCAGCACCGGACGGGCATCCACTCGCAGGAGCTGGCCGAAATGGCGCGCACCCTGCAACGCCTGCAGCGGCGTTCGGTGGCGGCGATCCTGGGCAGCGGCCTGCTGGTGGTGGCGGCGGTGCTGTACGCGCTGGAGGCGGGCGGCCCGCGCCTGCTGGACGTGCCGCTGGCGGCCTGGGTGGCCGGCCTCGGCGGGTTGTGGGCGATCGTGGCCGCGTTGCCGCGGCGCTGAGCGGTCATGGCCATCGAGCAAACCCCTTCCTGCCCTGGATCCAGCGGCTGCGCGCTGATCACCGGCGCCTCCAGCGGCATCGGCGTGGCCATCGCCCGCGAATACGCGCGGCGCGGCGTGCCCCTGGTCCTCACCGCGCGCCGGCTCGACCGGCTCGAGGCGCTGGCCGCCGAACTGCGCGCGCAGGTGCCGGTGCAGGCCATCGCCGCCGACCTGTCCCAGGCCCAGGCCCCGGCGGCACTGGTGGCCGAACTGGAACGCCGTGGCCTGGCCGTGCGCATCCTGGTCAACAACGCCGGCTATGGCGTCCCCGGGCGCTATCTGCGCAGTGACTGGGATACCCACGCCCGCTTCCTGCAGGTGATGGTCGGCGCGCCCAGTGAACTGACCTGGCGCCTGCTGCCCTCGATCCGCAGCTTCGGCGATGGGCGCATCCTCAACGTGTCCTCGTTCGCCGCACTGGTGCCGGCGGCCGACGGACAGACCCTGTATGCGCCTGCCAAGGCCTGGATGGTGAAATTCAGCGAGGCGCTGTCGCTGGAGAACGCCGACCGCGGCGTGCACGTCACCGCGCTGTGCCCGGGCTTCACCCGTTCGGAGTTCCACGATGTCACCGGCACCCGCGAGATGATGTCGAGGCTGCCGCGCTGGATGTGGCTGGAGGCCGACGAGGTGGCCCGGTGTGGCATCGACGCGGTCGAAGCCGGGCGCGTGCTGGCCGTGCCCGGGCGGGTCTACCGGGCCCTGCGGCGGCTGCTGTGGCTGCTTCCGGATCGTTTCCTGCTCAAGCGCATGGCGCGCAACTCCCGGCGCATCCGCAGCATCGAGTGACCCACATGCCAACGGCCCGTTTCCGGGCCGTTGGCATTGGAGCGATGGGGCGGGGGCGCAGGGTTATTTCGTCTCCCCGGCCTTGCGCGCCGCACCGGCAAAGTCACCCGCCACGAACACGCTCAGCGACTCGGGCCGGATGTGGCGCTTGATCGCTGCGTTCACCTGCTCCACGGTCAGCGCACGGATCGCCGCTTCGTTGTCGGCGGTCCACTGCATGGTCCGGTCCAGGTACAGGTTGCTGCGCAGGATCGAGGCCACGGTGCCATCGCTGGCGCGGGCGTTGGCCATCTGCGTGAGCAGCCCGTCCTTGGCGTCGGCCAGCTCGGCGGCGGTGATGCCCTCGCGCACGAAGCGGTCCAGCTCCTCACGCATCGCCGCTTCCAGACGGGTCATGTTCTCCGGTGCGGCGCTGGCCTGGATCAGGAAGGTGGCGTTGTCGTCGCGGTCGGGCACGCCGATCTGGCTGCCCACGCCGTAGCTGAGGCCGTCCTTCTGGCGGATGCGGTCACCCAGCCGCGAGGCCATGCCGCCACCGCCGAATACACGGTTGGCGATGGACAGTGCCGGATAGTCCGGATCGTTGCTGTTGAGCGGGAACTCGCTGCGCGCCAGCAGCACCGCGTTGGCCTTGTCCGGGGTTTCGAACGACTCGTGGATGGCCGCGACCGGGCGATGGCTGTCGGCGATGCGGGCGAACGGCCTGGTGCTCTTCCAGCCGGTGAACAGTTCCTGCAGCTGCTGCTTCATCTGCACCGGGTCGAAATCGCCGACCACGGCCACCTCGCCGGTGGCGGTGCCATAGAAGTCGCGGTGGAAGGCGCGCACGTCCTCCAGCTTCACCGCGCGGGTGGCGGCCAGGTTCTCGTCCAGGGTGCGGAATGCCAGCGGATGCCCGGCCGGCCAGTGGTTGAAGCGCTTGCCCATCGCCTCGGCGACGTAGCGCCCTGGCTCGCGGCGGCTGGCTTCCATGCCGGTGATGCTTTGTTCGCGCAGTTGCTCGAACTCGCTGTCGGGGAAGGCCGGGTTGCGCAGCACGTCGGCGGCCAGCGCCAGGGCTTCGGCCAGGTGCTCGCGCTTGGTGGTGACGGTGATGTAGGCGTTCTGCGGGCCGCCATCGACGCTGACGCTGGCCTTGAGGTCGTCGAAGCGCTTGTCGATCTGCTCGCGGTTCAGGGTCTTGCTGCCGCGCATCAGCAGGCTGCCGGCGTAACCGGCCGCGTCGGTGCGGCCGGTGATCGCCGCCTCGTCGCCGAAACGGAACACCAGGGTGGCGGTGGCCATTTCGCCGCGGGTCTTCTTCGGCAACAGGGAAACGCGCAGGCCGTCGCCGAGCACGAAGCTGTCGGTGCGCGCCTGGATGTTGGCCGGGGTCGGGTCGAAGGCCTCGCCGGCGGCGACCGCGGCGCGCCCGGTGTAGCCGTCCACCAGGCTGGCCGCGCTGGGCGCGACCGGGATCTCGGCGCGTTTGGGCTCGGTGGTGGGAATGAACCGGGCCAGGGTGCGGTTGCTGGGCAGCAGGTAGGTGCGTGCCACGCGGTTGACGTCGTCCACGCTGACCTTGGCCACCGCATCGCGGGTGATGAACCACAGCCGCCAGTCGCCGCTGGCGATGTACTCCGACAGCGAGGTGGCCACGGCGTTGACGTTGTTGAACGACAGTTCGAACGAATTGGCAAAACGCTGCTTGGCCGCCTCCACCTCCCCGGCGGTGAAGGGCTTGTCGGCCAGGCCTTCCACCTGCGCCAGCAGCACCTTTTCCGCTTCGGCCAGGTTGCCGTCCTTGGGCGGCACGGCCAGGAACAGGGCCAGGCCCGGGTCGCGGAACGAATCGCTGCCGGCGGCGCTGGCCACGGCCAGCTTGGCTTCCACCAGCGCCTTGTGCAGGCGACCACTGGGGGTGTGGCCCATGATGTCGGCCAGCACGTCCAGGGCGGCGTTGTCCGGGTGGGTGGCGGCCGGGATGTGGTAAGTCAGGCCGACCAGATTGAGGTCACCGACCCGGCGCACGTTGATCTCGCGCTCGCCGTCCTGGGTCGGTTCGACCGTGTAGTGCGGCGGCAGGGTGCGGCTGGGGCGCTTGAGCTTGCCGAAGCTGCCCTGGATCGACTTGAGCACGCGCCCGGTGTCGAAGCGCCCGGCCACGATCACGGTGGCGTTGTCGGGCTGGTACCAGGTGCGGTAGAAGGCCTGCAGGCGGTCGATCGGCACGTTTTCCACGTCCGAGCGGTTGCCGATGGTGGAGTTGCCGTAGTTGTGCCAGTGGTAGGAGGCCGCGCGCAGGCGCTGCTGGAACACGCTGCCGGGCTCGTTCTCGCCGCGCTCCATTTCGTTGCGGACCACGGTCATCTCGCTGTCCAGGTCGCTCCTGGCGATGTGCGAATTGACCATGCGGTCCGCTTCCAGCGCCAGCAGCCAGTCCAGGGTCTCGTCGTTGGCCGGGAACGAGCCGAAATAGTTGGTGCGGTCCAGCCAGGTGGTGCCGTTGAAGCTGATGCCGCGCTTCTTGAAGTCGCCGGGGATGTCGGCGTGGGTCGGCGTGCCCTTGAACACCAGGTGTTCGAGCAGGTGGGCCATGCCGGTTTCGCCGTAGTTCTCCTGCGCCGAGCCGACCCCGTAGACCACGTTGACGGTGACGGTGGGCTTGGAGGCGTCGGGGAACAGCAGCACGCGCAGGCCGTTGGCCAGGGTGTATTCGCTGATGCCCTCGACGCTGGGGCCGGCGGTCACACCCTTGGGCAGGGCCTGGGCCTGGGCTTCGGCTGCGGACAGGGCCACGCCGGGCAGTACGAGTGCGAATGCCAGGGCGAATGCGAGAATGGGCTTGCTGGGGATCATCCGTGGTCTCCGGTCGAGGCGCCGGCGACATGCCGACCGGTCGAGTGTGGCAGATGCGGCACCCGGCCGCACGGAGAAAACCCTGATGCTGCTGTCAGTGCTTTACCAGGATCCATGGCTGGCGGTGGTGGACAAGCCGGCCGGGCTGATGGTGCACGACAGCGTGCTGGCCGCCGGCGAGACCGACTTCGCCGCCGACCGGCTGCGCGCGCAGTTCGATCGCCCCATCCACCTGGTGCATCGCCTGGATCGCGCCACCAGCGGCTGCCTGCTGCTGGCCTTCGACCGCGACACCGCCTCGGC
>JAGOWL010000033.1:2489-16157 GCA_018060215.1 Pseudoxanthomonas sp. | reverse complement strand
CCGGGCAGGCGCAGCACCTGCACCCGGGCGCCATCGCGTTCGACCACGAACAGCAGGTCGCCGGCCACGGCGATCCCGTTGGGACGCTGGAACCGGCCCGGTTCGCTGCCCGGGCCGCCATGGGCGCCGATGCGCGCGCCGGTTTCGGCGTCGAACACCAGCAGGCGCTGGCCCTGCTTGGCGCTGGCGATCAGCCAGTCCGGTCCATCGGATCGTTGCCACACCGCCAGCGAGTCCATTTCCTCGCCGGCCAGGTCCTCGGAGATCCAGGCTTCGTTGATGCGCGCCTCGCTGATGCGGGCCGGTGCGGTGGCCTCGGCGCGGGCGGTGGGCAGGTGGGCGGCGAGCAGGGCGGCCGCCAGTATGGGGGAGAGGTAGCGTGGCATGGGCGCGATTATCCATGCGCTGGGCGCTGGCGGGAAGGAAATCCCATCTTTCCATCCGGATGAAACGATTGACAGGCGTCGCGGCCGGTGGCAACCTGCACCGGCCATCGAGACCGGCGGAGGGACAGGCCCTTTGATGCCGGGGCAGCCAGCACACGCGCAAGCGTGTGCGTGGTGCCAAATCCTGCGGGGACCTGCGCGGTCTGCCGGAAGATGGTTCGTTCCGTGCCAACGCACGGCGAACGCGAGCCCCGCGAAGGCTCGATGGCGGTTTTCCCTACGGAACCTTCGCCATGAGCCTCGCCCACACCGCCACGCACCCGATCCTCCCGCACACCCGTGCCGCCGCCGCCGATGCGGCCGTCGCGGTGCCGACCACCCTGCGCGGCGAGATCGCGCTGGCGCTGCCGATGCGCCACGCCGGCGTGCGCACCCTGGTCCTGCGCTACGAGCTGCAGGGGCCGGCCGATGCGCCGGTGGTGTTCCTGGCCGGCGGCATTTCCGCCCATCGCCACGCCTCGGCCAGCACCGCCTTCCCCGAGTCGGGCTGGGCCAATGCCCTGGTCGCCGCCGGGCGCGCGCTGGATCCGGCCCGCCACCGCATCCTGGCCTTCGATTACGTCGGCGCCGATGGCCACCTGGATGCGCCGATCGACACCACCGACCAGGCCGACGCCATCGCCGCCCTGCTCAATGCGCTGGACATCGACCAGCTGCGCGCCTTCGTCGGCTACTCCTACGGCGCCATGGTCGGCCTGCAGTTCGCCGCCCGGCATCCGACGCGGCTGCAGCGGCTGGTGGCGGTCAGCGGCGCGCACAAGCCGCATCCCTACGCTTCGGCCTGGCGCGCGCTGCAGCGCCGGGCGGTGGCGCTGGGCCAGTTGCAGTGCGCCGACGCCCAGGGCCTGGCCCTGGCCCGGCAGTTCGCCATGCTCAGTTACCGCACCCCGGAGGAATTCGGCGAACGCTTCGACGCGGTGCCGGAAATCGTCAACGGCCGGGTGCGCTGCGCCGCCGAGGATTACCTGGACGCGGCTGGCGCCCAGTACGTGGCCCGCACCCCGGTCACCGCCTACCTGCGCCTGTCCGAATCGATCGACCTGCACCGGGTGGATCCGGCCAGCGTGGCGGTGCCGGTGATCGTGGTGGCCGTGGAAGGCGACCGGCTGGTGCCGCTGGGCGACTCGGTGGCCCTGGTCGAAGCCCTGCACGGCCGCGGCCAGTTGCGCGTGCTGCGCTCGCCCTACGGCCACGACGCCTTCCTCAAGGAAACCGACCGCATCGACGGCATCCTGGCGACGGTGTTCGACCCGCCGGTGCCACGCCCGGGCCAGGCCGGCCCCGGGGCGGCGCTCGACCACGCTTCCCGCATCCCCAATCTCTGAACCTGCGCAAGGCCTCCCCCCATGAGCATCCCCACCGATCCCACCGCCTGTCACCCGGCCACCGCAGCCGTGCGCGCCGGCATCGACCGCGACACCGCGTTCGGTGCGGTGACCCCGCCGATCGTGCTGTCGAGCAATTTCAGCTTCGACGGCTTCGGCAACAAGCGCCAGTACGACTACACCCGCAGCGGCAATCCCACCCGCGACCTGCTCGGCGAGGCGCTGGCCGAACTGGAAGGCGGCGCCGGCGCGGTGATCACCGCCACCGGCATGGGCGCGATCACCCTGGTGCTCAACGCCCTGCTGCAGCCGGGCGAGCGCCTGGTGGTACCGCACGATGCCTACGGCGGCAGCTGGCGCCTGTTCAACGCGCTGGCGGCCAAGGGCCATTTCGAACTGATCACCGCCGACCTGACCGATCCGCGCTCGCTGGCGCAGGCGCTGGCGCAGTCGCCGAAGCTGGTGCTGGTGGAGACGCCCTCCAACCCGCTGCTGCGGATCACCGACCTGCGTTTCGTGATCGAGGCCGCGCACAAGGCCGGTGCGAAGGTGGTGGTGGACAACACCTTCCTCTCACCGGCGCTGCAGAAGCCGCTGGCCTTCGGCGCCGACGTGGTCCTGCATTCGACCACCAAGTACATCAACGGCCACAGCGACGTGGTCGGCGGTGCGGTGGTGGCACGCGAACCGCAGCTGCACGAGCAGCTGGCGTGGTGGGGCAATGCGCTGGGCCTGACCGGCTCGCCGTTCGACAGCTTCCTGACCCTGCGCGGGCTGCGCACCCTGGACGCGCGCCTGCGCGTGCACCAGGAGAACGCGACCGCCATCGCCGCACTGCTCGAGCGCCATCCGGTGGTGGAGCAGGTCTACTTCCCGGGCCTGGCCTCGCATCCGGGCCATGCCGTGGCCGCGCGCCAGCAGTCCGGTTTCGGGGCGATGCTCAGCTTCGAACTGGCCGGTGGCGAGCGCGCGGTGCGCGCCTTCGTCGGCGCGCTGCGCTGGTTCACCCTGGCCGAGTCGCTGGGCGGGGTGGAAAGCCTGGTCGCGCACCCGGCCACCATGACCCACGCGGCGATGACGCCGGAGGCGCGGGCCAAGGCCGGCATTTCCGACGGACTGCTGCGGCTGTCGGTCGGCATCGAGGCCGGCGAGGACCTGCTGGCCGACCTGGCCCAGGCGCTGGATGCGGCCGCGCAGGCGGCGGCCCACGTGGCGGCGGCACCGAAAGCGGTCGACGCATGAGCGCGGTGGCCGGCCTGCAGTCGCCGCGGCTGCGCACGCTGCGGCCACGTGCGCCGGCGCTTGCAGCCTCGCCGCGGCTGGCCCTGCTCGGCACCGGTACCGTCGGCGCCGCCTGGGTCGAGCGCTACACGCGCTTGCAGGGTGCAGGAATCGAGCTGCCGGCCCTGGCCTGGCTGGCCAATTCGCGCGCCGTGCAGCCGGCGGCCGGCGATCTGGCGACCATGCTGGAACAGGCCAATGCCGCCCCGCGGCGCGAGCGCGCCCTGCAGGGCTGGGCCGAGGCCGAAGCGCTGCAGGCCGGCGACATCCTGGTCGATGCCACCGCCAGCGATACGGTGGCCGGTTGGCATCCGGAATGGCTGGCGCGCGGCGTGCACGTGGTCACCGCCAACAAGCTCGGCCACGGTTCGCTGCTGGCCCGTTCGCAGGCCATCGCCCAGGCGCAGGTCCACGGCCGCGCACGCTATGGCGACAGCGCCACCGTCGGAGCCGGCTTGCCGGTGCTGTCGAGCCTGCGCGCCCTGGTGGCCGGCGGCGATCGCATCCACGCGGTGGAGGGCGTGCTGTCCGGCTCGCTGGCGTGGCTGCTGGGGGCCTATGACGGCGCGCGGCCGTTCTCGGCGCTGGTGCGCGAAGCCGCCGCGGCCGGCTACACCGAGCCGGATCCGCGCATCGACCTGTCCGGCGAGGACGTGCGTCGCAAGCTGCTGATCCTGGCCCGGGCCGCCGGCCTGCCATTGGAGGCCGAACAGATATGGGTCGACTCCCTGCTGCCGGCGGCGCTGGCCACCGCACCGGCCGGCGACGCCGACGGCTTGCTGGACCTGCTCGATGCACCGCTGGCCGAATACCTGCACCGGGCGCGCACCGAGGGCGCGACGCTGCGCTTCGTCGGCCGCTTCGACGCGCAGGGGGCTTCGGTCGGCCTGCGCGCGCTGCCGCACGGGCATCCGCTGTGCGGTGGCCACGGCACCGACAACCAGGTGGCGATCTTCAGCGATCGCTACCGCGTGCAGCCGCTGGTGATCCAGGGGCCCGGCGCCGGTGCCGAAGTGACCGCTGCGGCGCTGCTCGACGAGGTGCTGCGGATCAGCGCCCGTACTGGAAGGGATTGATCAGGGCGACGCCGAAAGGTTTGAAGTCCTTGACGTTGCGGGTCACCACGGTCAGGCCGTTGACCAGGGCGGTGGCGGCGATCAGGCCATCGGTCTGGTGGTGGTCGGGCTTGCCGTGCATCAGCCGTGCCCAGCGCCGGTAGATGCTGGCATCCACTGGCAGGACGACGTGAAAGTCCGCCAACTGGTTGGCCCAGGCTTCGATGGCGTCGGCCTTCACCGGATCCAGGGCCCGGGTGAGTTCGATGCCTCTCTGGATCTCGCCGAAACTGACCGCCGACAGGTACAGCCCTTCGGATGGCGCCTGCCGCAACCAAGCCAGGACGGCGCCATGGGGCTTGTTCCTGCGGGTTTCCGAAATGACATTGGTGTCGAGCAGGAACACGGGTGACGGTCAGTCTTCGAAAGCCGGTGGCGTACGGTCAAGCCATTTGCCGCGTGCTGGCGTTTCCAGCTCGAAACGGGGTTCGGGCGTCAGCAGGAACTCCTTCAGACTGGGTTGCCGGTGTTGCTGCAGGCGCAGCCATTGCGCCACCGGCACCACCACGGCGGTGGGCTTGCCGTGGCTGCTGACCAGTTGCGGCCCTTCTTCGGTACTAGCGCGCAGCAACTCGCTGAAGCGGGCCTTGGCTTCCTGTACCTGCCAGGTCTTCATGGCGGCGCCTCCGGGAACATGACCTTAATTCTAGTCACGATGACGGGGGCGGTCAAACGCTCAGCACTCGATGACGTTCACCGCCAGCCCGCCGCGGCTGGTTTCCTTGTACTTGTCCTGCATGTCGCGGCCGGTGTCGCGCATGGTCTTGATCACCTTGTCCAGGCTGACCTTGTGCTTGCCGTCGCCGCGCATGGCCATGCGCGCGGCATTGATCGCCTTGACCGAACCCATCGCATTGCGCTCGATGCAGGGGATCTGCACGAGCCCGCCGATCGGGTCGCAGGTCAGGCCCAGGTTGTGCTCCATGCCGATCTCGGCCGCATTCTCGATCTGCCCCGGACTGCCGCCGAGCGCGGCCACCAGCCCACCGGCCGCCATCGAACAGGCCACCCCGACCTCCCCCTGGCACCCGACCTCGGCGCCGGAAATCGAGGCGTTTTCCTTGTACAGGATGCCGATCGCCGCCGCGGTAAGCAGGAAATCGAAAATCCCCTGCTCGCTGGCGCCGGGGCAGAAGCGGTCGTAGTAGTGCAGCACCGCCGGCACGATCCCGGCCGCGCCATTGGTCGGCGCGGTGATCACCCGTCCGCCGGCCGCGTTCTCCTCGTTCACCGCCAGCGCGTACAGGTTGACCCAGTCCAGGGTGGTCAGCGGATCGCGCATCGCCGCTTCGGGTTTGGAGGAAAGCTCGCGGTGCAGTGCCGGGGCGCGGCGCGACACGTGCAGGCCGCCGGGCAGGGTGCCTTCGGAGCGGATGCCACGGGCCACGCAGGCCTGCATCACCGTCCACAGTTCGCGCAGGCCTTCCCGCACCTGCTCCGGACTGCGCCAGGCGGTCTCGTTCTCGAACATGACCGCGGCGATGCCCAGCCCGCTGCGCGCGCATTGCGCCAGCAGTTCATCGCCGCTGTGGAACGGGTAGGGCAACGGAGTCTGGTCGGCGACGATGCGGTCCACCGAGGCCTCGTCGGAATTGACCACGAAGCCACCGCCGACCGAGTAGTAGTCGCGGGTGGCCAGCTCGTTGCCGTCCGCATCCCAGGCGGTGAAACGCATGCCGTTGGTGTGGAACGGCAGCTTTTGGCGCTTGTTCATCGCCAGGTCGCGCTTCTCGTCGAAGCCGATGGTCGGGCCGCCGGGCAGTTGCACCGCCTTGTCCTTGCGGATCCGCTCCAGCGTGGCCGGGATGATGTCCGGGTCGATGCTGTTGGGCTGGTGGCCTTCCAGACCCAGCAGCAGGGCCTTGTCGGTGCCGTGTCCGCGCCCGGTCAGGGCCAGTGAGCCGAACACCTCGGCGCGGATCCGCGCGACCTGCTGCAGCTGCCCGGGTTCAGCCAGCCAGCGCTGGACGAAGCGTGCGGCCGCGCGCATCGGCCCGACCGTGTGCGAGGAGCTGGGGCCGATGCCGATCTTGAACAGGTCGAAGGTGCTGACAGCCATCGGGATGCCGGGCGAAGTGGGAATGGGCCATTGTAGGCGCCGCCACCGCCGCCGGCGTGAAGCGTTGCCGGGCGCCGGTCGGCCACCGCCGCGGTTACCCTGTGCACCCGCCCGAGCGTTGTGACCCACCATGCCCCGCTACGTGCTCTACCAGCGCGACGACTGCCATCTGTGCGACCAGGCGCTGGAGGTGCTGGCCGGCGTGCGCCTGCCCGAGCCGGACAGCGTGTTCATCGATGGCGATGATGCACTGGAAGCCTGCTACGGCGTGCGCGTGCCGGTGCTGCGCGACGCCACCGACGGGCGCGAGCTGGACTGGCCGTTCGACGCGGACCTGGTGCGCGCCTGGCTGGGATGAGCATCCCGCGCGCGCCTGCGCTGATTCGTTGATCGCAGGCGCCCGGCAAGCCGGACGCCTGCAATGCCGTTGTGCCTTGCCGATTACAGCGGCTTGAACACGACCCTGGTGCTGATCGCCACTTCATCCGGGATGGCCTTGGTGTCGGCCCAGTCGCCGCCACCGACGCCGAAGTCCAGGCGCTTGACCGTGGCCTTGCCCTGCAGCACCGGCGCGGCCCCGGGGGTCCAGCTGAAGGTCAGGGTCACCGGCTTGCGGACACCGCGCAGTTCCAGGGTTCCGTCGGCGGCATAGCGGCCGTCGTCCAGCTTGCGGAAGCCCTCGGCGCGGTAGCGGGCCTGGGCGAACTTGCCGACATCGAAGAAGTCGCTGGTTTTCAGGGTCGAATCGCGGTCGCCGTTGCCGGTGTCGGCGCTGGCCAGGCCGATGTTCACGTCCAGCTTGCCGGCTTCCGGCCTGGCCGGATCGAAGCTCAGCCGGGTGCTGAAATCACCGAAGCGGCCGCTGAACACTTCGCCGTCGTAGCGGCTGGCGAAGGCCAGGCTGGAGCCGGGTGCCTGCACGTAGTCGGCGGCGCTGGCCAGCGGGGCGGCCAGCATCGCGGCCAGGGCGGCGGCGACGACGGCCGGAGAGGAAAGCCTGATGGTCATGGTGGATCCTTGGCGGGGGAGGCGGTGATCCAGCGGCGCGGCAGCATCCGCGCCAGGGTCGCGTCACGCTGGATGAAATGGTGGTACAGCGCGGCGCCGGCATGGCCGGCGACCAGCGCCATCAGCAGCCAGAACAGCCATTCGTGGGCGCCGTGCGCACTGGCGGCCAGGGCCTCGTCGGGGGCGACCAGCTTGGGCACCTCGACCAGGCCGAACCAGCGGAACGGACGCAGGGCGTTGGCCGAGTCGTAGATCCAGCCCGACAGCGGCAGGGCCAGGATCAGCAGGTAGATGGCGCCATGGGTGGCCGAGGCCAGCAGGGCCTGCAGCCGGGGTGTTCCAGGCACCGGGCGCGGGGCGCCGGCATACAGGCGCCAGCCGATGCGCACCAGCACCAGGGCCAGTACGGTCAGGCCCAGCGACTTGTGCGCGGTGTAGACCCAGAAGTACTTCGGCGACCGCGGCAGTTCGCCCATCACCAGGCCGACGATGCCGATCAGCACGATCAGGATGGCGATGGTCCAGTGCAGCAGCTGGCTGATGCCGCCCCAGCGGTCGGTGGTGTTCTTCAGGCTCATGGCGTGGCGGGCTCCGGTGGAATCGGTGGGGTGGGGGTGGTGTCGGTGTCGGCGTCGGCGTCCGCGTCCGCCGCCGTTTCCCCGGCAGGAGGCGTGGGCACCGCATCGCCGGCCGGCGGCGCGGGCGTCCTGGCTGCGCGCACGGCTTCGGCTTCGATCCGCAGCTCCACCTGGTCGCCGATGCTGGTGGGCCAGGCGTCGATGCCGAAGTCGGCACGGCTCAGGCGGGTGCTGGCCGAGAAGCCGGCGGTGCGGCGGAAGGGGGGCAGCGGGTGGCGCTTGAGCGCGTTGACGTTCACCTCCAGCGGCAGCTCGCGGGTGACTCCGCGCAGGGTCAGCTGGCCGTGTACCCGCAGGCGGTCCGGCCCCAGCACCTCCACCCTTGTGGAGACGAAGCGCGCCTGCGGCCAGCGCCCGGCGTCCAGCAGTCGCGGGCCGAGCACGGCGCGGTTCCAGTCCGCATCGCCCAGGTCCAGTTGCTGCAACGGCACGCTCACCTCCAGTCGCGCCCCGGTCCAGTCCTGCGGATCGAACTCCAGGCTGCCCTGGCTGCCGGACACCGTGCCCAGGGCCTGCGAGAAACCGGCATGGGACACCGAGAACAGCACCCGGGTATGCACCGGGTCCAGGGTGTAGCGCAGCGCCTGGGCGCCGGCCGGCCCGGTGGCCAGCGCGGCGAGCGCCAGCAACCCGGCCAGGCCGGGGCGGGCCGGGACCGGGAAACGGCGGAACGGGGCGGGCGCGGTCATGGCCGCATTCTAGGCCGGGCCCGGCGCCGCAGGCCGCTTGCGCACGCAACGATGCGTTGCGACGATCCGCACTGGAAAGGGGGAGGCTCGGATGGCCGGCTGGCGGATCCTGGGGATGTGGCTGTTGCTGGTGGTCGCCCTGCCCGCGGCCGCCGCCGTGCCCGAAATGCCGCGTTTCCGCGAACTGGGCCCGGCCGATGGCCTGCCGGCGACCACGGTGCCGGCGGTGGCGCGCGACCACGAAGGCTTCCTGTGGGCGGCGACCTGGGATGGACTGGCGCGCCACGACGGCGTCGGCTTCCGGGTCTGGCGCCACGATCCGGACGATCCGGCCTCGTTGCCAGGCAACATGCTGCAGGCCCTGTACGTGGACGGGCGCAATCGCGTCTGGGTGGCCGCCGAGGGGGCCGGTGCCAGCGTGATGGATCCCGGGCGCAGCGGCTTCCGCCATTTCCGCATGGCCGAGCATCGGGAAATGGAAAGCGAGGAGGTGTTCGCCATCGCCGGCCATGGCGAGGAGGTCTGGCTGGGCACCTATGGCGGCGGGCTGTACCGCATCGACGCCAGCGACCGGGTCCGGCGCCTGCGCGCCACCGGCGAGGACGTCAACGAGGTGCTGGACCGGGCGATCCTGGCCCTGTCCTTCGATCCGGGCGGCGGCGGCATGCTGGTGGCCACCCTGCAGGGCCTGGTGCGCGGCCGCGGCGAGCGATTCGAGCGGCTTGAGCGGCTGCCGCTGCCGGGCGAGCAACCCTGGGCCACGGTGGTGTCGCTTTGGCGTGAGGGTGATGCGACCTGGATCGGTTCCACCCGTGGGCTGTTCCGGCTCGGCGACGATGGCCAGTGGCGGACGCCGGCCTGGGCGGCCGACTTCAGGAACAGGCGCACCGTGACCGCGATGAGCGGCGACGGCCAGGGAGGCTGGTGGCTGGCCACCTCCGACGGCTTGTGGCGGGTGCACGGGGGCGGCGAGCCGGTCGCCGTGACCCGCCCGACGCAGGTACTTGGCGCCAGCGCGTCAGTCCAGGCGCTGCTGCGCCAGGACGATGGCGGGCTCTGGGTCGGCATACCGAGCCGCGGGCTGGCCTACCTGCGTTCGGACTGGCGCCGCACCGCGGTGCTGGACCAAAGCCATGGGCTGGCCGGCGGCGTCTACCGCGGGATGGCGCGGGCCGCGCGCGGCGGGGTCTGGCTGGTGGGTAATTCCGGCCTGGTGGAATGGCTGGACACGGCGACCGGCCAGGTGACCCGGCCGTTGCCCGATGCAGTCCCGGGTCGGACCCTGGCGGTGCTGGAGGACCGCAATGGCAGGGTCTGGATCAATCGCGGTGCCGGCCTGGTCCGGCTCGACCCGGCCAGCGGCCAGTCCCTGCACTGGAAAGCGGATTCGGAGGTCGACGCCACCCCGCAGGCGTCGATCAGCTGGATCGCGCAGGCCGCCGACGGCAGCCTGTGGCTGGGTGCGCCCGGCGCCGGCCTGCAGCGCCGCGATGCCGACAGCGGGCGGGTGCTGGACTTCCTGGAGCTGGACACTCCCGGCCTGGGCATGTTCGCGGTCGGGCCCGATGGCCAGCCCTGGATCACGGCCGAGGCGGGCCTGCAGCGCTGGGATCCGGGACAGCGGCGCTTCCTCACCCCGGACGGGATGGACGCCACGCCGGTGCAGGCCTTCGCCTTCGACGGCGGCCAGCGGGTCTGGCTGCATCGCCTGACCGGTCTGGAGGCCTGGGACCTGGACGCGGGCGGGGCGTGGCGGCGCAGCCTGCAGGTGGGGCCGGCCGGCGGCATCCCGGCCACCGAGGCCACCGGCCTGGTGGTGGACCGTCATCATCGCGCCTGGCTGGCGACCCGGCGCGGCCTGTTCCGGGTCGAGGCCGGCAGCGCCGGGGAGCCCCCGAGGGTGCGCCGGTTCGGCGTGCGCGAAGGCCTGCCCAGCCAGGAGTTCGTCGACCACAGCCTGGCCCTGGATGCCGATGGCGTGCTGGTGGCCGGGACCGGCGATGGATCGCTGCTGCTGCTGGACACCGGGATGCCCGATCCGGAACGGCCGCCGCCGCCGCTGGTGGTGGACACGATGCGCGTGCAGCGCCAGGACGGCGTGGTCGACCTGCCCGTTGCCGGCGGCTTCCAGCTGCAGCCGGGCGACCACGACCTGCAGGTGGGCGCGCGCCTGCTGGCCTTCGACGATCCGGGCTCCAACCGTTACCGCTTCCGCGTGGCTGGCCTGGAGAACGAGTGGTTCGAGCTGCAGGAGCGCGGCGACCGGGTGTTCTCGCAGTTGCCGCCGGGCCACTATCGCCTGCAGGTGCAGGCCGCCGCCGGGGCGGACCAGCCGTGGTCGCCGATGCAGGAGATCGCCTTCGAAGTGCGGCCGCCGTGGTGGCGCAGTGGCTGGGGACTGGCGCTGCTGGCCCTGCTGGGCGCGCTGGCCCTGCTGTGGCTGGGCTGGCTCTATCGCCGGCGCCTGCGCCGCCGCAACCAGTGGCAGCTGGATGTGCACAAGCGCGAACTGGCCGAGCAGGCTTCGCTGGCCAAGAGCCGCTTCCTGGCGACCCTGGCGCACGAGATCCGCACCCCGATGACCGGCGTGCTGGGCATGAGCGAGCTGCTGCTGGGTACCTCGCTGGACACCCGCCAGAGCAGCCATGTCGAATCGATCCGCCGTGCCGGCGAGCACCTGATGCGACTGGTCAACGATGCCCTGGACCTGGCCCGGATCGAGGCCGGCAAGCTGGAGCTGCAGGCGCAGGATTTCGACCTGCGCCTGCTGGTGGCCGAGGTCGCCGGGCTGATGGCGCCGGTGGCCGAACAGCGTGGGCTGGCCTTCCACTTGCGCGTGGCCGACCACGCCCCGCACGGCGTGCACGGCGACCCGGTGCGGGTGCGCCAGATCCTGCTCAACCTGTTGGGCAACGCGGTCAAGTTCACCGACCGCGGTGAGGTGGTGCTGGAGGTGGAGGCGGGCCAGCCGGGCCAGGTCGGGTTCGTGGTGCGCGACACCGGCCCGGGCCTGAACCCGGAGCAGCGGGAGCGCCTGTTCAAGCGCTTCGAGCAGGCCGACGGCGCGCGTACCGCCGCCCGCTACGGTGGCAGCGGCCTGGGCCTGGCGATCTGCCAGGAACTGGCGCTGGCCATGGGCGGGCGGATCGAGGTGGACAGTGCGCCCGGGGAAGGCGCGGCCTTCCACGTGTGCTTGCCCCTGCCGGCGGCCACGCCGGTGCCGGCGCCTGCGGCCGCCGGCGCGCCACGCCCGGTGCCGGGCGCCGGGCGCAGCCTGGACCTGCTGCTGGTGGAGGATGACCCGACCGTGGCCGAGGTGGTGGCCACTCTGCTGCGCGGGCAAGGCCATCGCGTGGCCCATGCCGCCCATGGCCTGGCAGCGCTGGCCGACGTGTCGGTGGCGCGCTTCGACCTGGCCCTGCTTGACCTGGACCTGCCGGGCATGGACGGCTTGGCCCTGGCCCGGCAGTTGCGTGCGCAGGGCTTCGCCCAGCCGCTGCTGGCGGTCACCGCGCGCGCCGATGCCGACGCCGAGCGGCTGGCGCGCGAGGCCGGTTTCGACGGCTTCCTGCGCAAGCCGGTCACCGGCCAGATGCTGGCATCGGCGATCGAGTCGGCGCTGGGTGACTTCGACCCCGTTCAGGACGCCGCGACCTGATCCGGTCGCGGCCCGGGCCGCAGGACAGGACGTCGATCAGCGCGCGCTGTGCGCGTGCACCGCCTCGACCAGGGCGGCCACGTGTTCCGGATCCATGTCCGGCGACATGCCGTGGCCGAGGTTGAACACGTGGCCCTCGCGCGAACCGCCGTTGCCGGCGGCGTAGTCGTCGAGCACGCGCGCGGCCTCGCGGGCGATCGCCTGCGGGCTGCCGTACAGGGTGGCCGGATCCAGGTTGCCCTGCAGCGCGACCTTGCCGCCGATTCGGCGTGCGGCCTCGTCCATGCCGACCAGCCAGTCCACCCCGACCGCGTCGGTGCCGGTGGCCGCCAGCGCTTCCAGGTGCGGCGCATTGCCCTTGCCGAACAGGATCAGCGGGGTGCGCTGCCCGCCTTCGCCGCGTGGCAACTCGCGCGCGATGCGTTCCAGGTAAGGCAGGGAGAACTCGCGATACAGGGTCGGCGACAGCACCCCGCCCCAGGTGTCGAACACCTGCAGCGCCTGCGCCCCGGCGGCGCGCTGCGCGGCCAGGTAGGCGATCACCGCATCGGTGACCACGCCCAGCAGCCGGTGCAGCAGATCGGGGCGGTTGAAGGCCATCGCCTTGATCTTCGAATAGTTGTCGCTGCCGCCACCTTCGACCATGTAGCAGGCCAGGGTCCACGGGCTGCCGGAGAAGCCGATCAGCGGCACCTTGCCGCCCAGCTCGCGGCGGATCACGCGGATGGCGTCCATCACGTAGCGCAGTCCGGTTTCCATGTCCGGCACGGCGAGCCGGGCCACGTCGGCCTCCTCGCGGATCGGGCGCTGGAACTTCGGGCCTTCCCCTTCGACGAAGTACAGGCCCAGGCCCATCGCGTCGGGCACGGTGAGGATGTCGGAGAACAGGATCGCCGCGTCCAGCGGGAAACGGCGCAGCGGCTGCAGGGTGACTTCGCAGGCCAGTTCCGGGGTCTTGGCCATGGCCAGGAAGCTGCCGGCGGCGGCGCGGCTGGCGCGGTACTCGGGCAGGTAGCGGCCGGCCTGGCGCATCAGCCAGACGGGGGTGCGGTCCACGGGCTGGCGGCGCAGGGCGCGCAGCAGGCGGTCGTTGGCAAGCGGTTCGGACACGGACAACCTCGGAAGCGGGAATGGGGAGCGTGGTGCGCGGCGGCGGGGAGCTACTTCGGCGGTTCGGCACCGCTGACGAACATCAGCTGGTAGCCGCGCTTGAGCTGGCCATCGCGGGCTTTTTCGAAAGCGGCGGTGGCCTCGGCCTGGAGCAGGTACTGTTCGCGCCGCAGTTGCGCCCGCCCGCCCAGCTGGCCGCTTTCGCGCAGCAGCTCCCAGCCGCCGAACAGGTCCGGTTGCAGGGTCAGTTGCAGGTAGCGGGGGGGCTCGCCCGCGGCCGGGCGCTGCTGGAGCAGGATGCGCATGGGGCGGAATTGTAACCGCCGCAGGTCGGCCCCA
>JAGOWL010000033.1:0-2389 GCA_018060215.1 Pseudoxanthomonas sp. | reverse complement strand
CGGCCCCACGTGGCCGACGTTCACCCGGCCCCACGCGGCCGACGTTCACCCGATGCGGCATGGGCCGTCGGGGGCGTGGCCGCGGGTGTCGGGGGCGTGGCCCCGACCTACGGGGTCATGCGCCGTGGAGCAGGTCCAGCACGCGGGATTCGTCGACATCGGCCACCACTTCGGCGCGGCCGATGCCGCGCCACAGCACCAGACGCAGGCGCCCGGCGAGGTTCTTCTTGTCCAGGCGCATGCGCGCCAGCAGCGCTTCCGGGTCCAGCCCGGCGGGGACCCGGGTGGGCAGGCCCAGCGCGTGCAGCAGGCGGCCCAGGCGCACGGTGTCCGCTTCATCGGCCATGCCCAGGGCGGCCGACAGGCGCGCGGCCAGGACCATGCCCACCGCCACCGCCTCGCCATGGACCAGGGCGTCGCGCCCGTCGCCGGCATAGCCCTGCTCGGCCTCGATCGCATGGCCGAAGGTATGGCCCAGGTTGAGCAGGGCGCGCTCGCCCATTTCCAGCGGATCGCGTTCGACGATGGCGGCCTTGTGCGCGCAACTGCGGGCGATGGCCTCGGCCAGGGCGCGTTCGTCGCCGGCCAGCAGCGCTTCGCGTTCGGCTTCCAGCCACTGGAAGAACAGCGGATCGCCGATCGCGCCGTACTTGACCACCTCGGCCAGCCCGGCGCGCAGTTCACGTGCCGGCAGGCTGTGCAGGGTGGCGGTATCGGCGATCACCGCGCGCGGTGGATGGAAGGCGCCGACCAGGTTTTTGCCCTGGGGGATGTCCACTGCGGTCTTGCCGCCGACCGAGGAGTCGACCATGGCCAGCAGGGTGGTGGGCAGTTGCACGCAGTCGATGCCACGCATCCAGCAGGCGGCGGTGAAGCCGGCCAGGTCGCCGACCACGCCGCCGCCGAGCGCGAACACGGTGGCATCGCGGGTGGCGCCGAGCGTGGCCAGCGCATCGATTGCCGCACTGAAGCTGTCCAGGGTCTTGTGCGATTCGCCGGCGGGCATCACGTGCACGGCAACCTGCAGGCCCGGGCGCGCCCGGCGCAGGGCGTCGGTCACGGTATCGGCGTACAGCGGCGCCACGTGGCTGTCGCTCAGCAGCAGAGCGTGGCGTCCGCGCGCGCGCGCGGCCAGCCGCGTGCCATCGCCCAGCAGACCCGGGCCGATATCGATCGCGTAGGGTTGGGTGCCGCCAACCTGGACCGTGTGCACCGCACTCACGCGGCCACGCCTTCGATGGTCCAGTGCTGTGCCAGTTGCAGGCCCAGGCGGCTGGCCGCTTCGGCCGCGCTCAATCCGTCGGTGTCCAGCACCAGGTCGGCCACTTCCCGATACAACGGTTCGCGCAACCGCGCCAGCTCGCGCAGCACCTGCTCGCGATCCGGGCGCTGCAGCAGGGGGCGCGAGCGATCCCGGTGCAGGCGCTTGAGCTGGGACTCCAGCCCGGCCTGCAGGTAGACCACGAAGCCGCGCTCGCGCATCAGCCGGCGGTTGGCCTCGCCCAGCACCGCGCCGCCGCCGGTGGCCACCAGCAGGCGTTCGCCGGCCAGCAGGCCGGCCAGGGCCGCGGCTTCGCGCTGGCGGAACCCGGCTTCGCCGACATGTTCGAAGATGGCGCTGATGGTGGCACCGGACTGCTGCTCGACGTGATGGTCGGCATCGACGAAACGCAGGCCGAAACGGTCGGCCAGGCGGCGACCGATCGAGGTCTTGCCCGAGCCCATCGGGCCGACCAGGACGAGGTTGGGGGCGGGATTCATGGCCCCGGATGCTAGCACCGCGGTAAAGGTCGCTGTTGCAACCAGATGTCCGCTGGCGCGAATCGGTCAGGCGCGATCCTGCCGCCGGCTTAACAGGGCCTTCGCTAGGGTGTTGGCGCGCGGCGCCGTCGCGCCAGGCAGGAGGAGATGGACATGTCAGTAGCGAAGGTCATCGAGGTCAGCACGTCATCCCGGTCCGGGGTCGAGGACGCGGTACGCAGTGGCCTGAAGAAGGTTGCGGGCACCGTGCAGGGCATCCAGGGGGCCTGGGTCAACGAGATCAAGGTCGATACCGACGGCGAAGGCAACGTGGTCGAATGGCGGGTCAACCTGAAGGTGACCTTCGTCGTCCAGTAGGCCCGTGCCGCGGCTGGACCGGTGCCAGCGGCCAGGCTGCCGGGATCGCGCCCCGCTGTGGTCGGCCGCAGGGGCCGTGGCCGTCGTGACGGCCTCGTGCCGTTTGGAGGGCAGGAAGGCGCCGGACACCGGGGCCGCGCCGGTTCCCGCGTTGTTGTCTGGAGGCATCCCCATGCGCAGGCTGATTCCCGCATTGGATGCCCATGCCTTCTTCCCGTACTGGACCGATGCCGGGCCCAATCCCCTGCTGGTGCTGGTCAATGACGAACGC
>JAGOWL010000153.1:1849-5107 GCA_018060215.1 Pseudoxanthomonas sp. | reverse complement strand
CGGCGCCGAACACCGGCCGCCGCATCAGCACCAGCCGCGCCGGCGACAGCTCCAGGCCGATCACGAACAGCAGCATGACCACGCCGATCTCGGAGGCGGCCAGGATCCGGTCCGGGTCGCTGACCATCCCGATCCCGTCCGGACCCAGCAGCACGCCGGTGGCCAGGTAGGCCAGCACCGCCACCAGGCCCAGCCTGCGGAACAGCGGCACGGCCACGATCGCCGCCAGCAGCAGGACCAGGGCCAGTTCGAAGCTCAGACTGTTGGGCACGCGCGGCTCCACCGGAACTGCCGTGAATTATGCGCCCGCGTACTCCAGCTCGACGTGCTCGCCGGCCGGTCCGTTCAGGCCCAGGCGCGCGCCGGCGTGCACCGGCTGCCAGCCGGCGGCCTGCAGCAGGCCGGCATCGACCACCGGCAGGCGCAGGCACAGGCTGTGCAGGCCGGCGTGGCGCTGCGCCGGTGCCGGCGGCAGTTCCACCTGGTCGATCTCGACCATGCACTGGCCCGGCATCGGCAGCACCGCCACCGGATAGCGGCCTTCCAGCGGCTTGCCATGGGCGCGGTTGAGCACGGTGATCTTCGTATCGAAGGCCCAACCCTCGGCACCGAGCAGGGCACGCCAGGCGCGCTGCGAGGCGGCGCGGTCGGGGGTGCTGGTGACGGCGATGAACGGCCCGGCCACCACCGCATCGGTCATCGGCAGGTCGAACGGCGGCACTTGCGCCTTGACCTGGGTGAGGTAGAGCAGCTCGCCGCAGGGGCCGAGCACCTGCGCGGCACGGATCGCATCGCTCAGCTCCAGGTTGGCCGCCGCGCCCAGCACCCGGAACGGTGCGTGCAGGCCGGCGGCCAGGGCGTCGATGTCGCCGACCAGGACCTCCAGCGCCAGCCAGCCGTGGCGGAACATCGGCTCGCCCGGCTGCGCACGCCGATCCTCGATCACCCGCAGCACCGGTTCGCCGGCGGCATTGGCCAGCCAGGCCATGGGCGCGCCGGCCAGGTCGGGCAGGCCGAGCACGGCGGCGTCCTCATCACCCAGGGTGCTCTGCGTGGCGAGCGTCAGGGACAGCTGGGCAAGGTAGGCATCGCAGGTGACAGCCAGATCGGACGCC
Organism: Pseudoxanthomonas sp.; assembly: GCA_018060215.1. Classification (GTDB taxonomy): domain Bacteria; phylum Pseudomonadota; class Gammaproteobacteria; order Xanthomonadales; family Xanthomonadaceae; genus Pseudoxanthomonas. The sequence goes on along the minus strand of JAGOWL010000153.1, from coordinate 3,992 downwards.
ACCAGGGTGGCGTGGACGATGCCCTGCCGCGTCGCCGTCACGCCCCGCGCTCCGCCGCCAGCTTGCGTTCCAGCCACGGCATCAGCCCGCCGCCGGCGACGATTTCCATCAGCTGCGGGGGGATGGGTTCGCAGGCGAACTGGCGCCCGCTGCTGTGGTTGAGGATGCGGCCCTCGGCCGGGCGCACTTCCAGTTCGTCGCCACGCGCCGCTTCCAGGTCGGCGCAGACCAGCGCCGGCAGGCCCAGGTTGAGCGCGTTGCGGTAGAAGATGCGCGCGAACGATTTGGCGACGATCGCGCCCACGCCCAGTTCGGCCAGCGCCTGCACCGCCTGCTCGCGCGAGGAGCCGATGCCGAAGGATTCGCCGCCGACCACGATGTCGCCCGGCCGCACCTGTCCGGCGAAGTCCGGGTCGACCGCTTCCAGGCAGTGGCTGGCCAGCACCGCCAGCGGCTCGCGCATGTACGGGCCGGGGGCGAGCACGTCGGTGTCGATGCGGTCGCCGAATACGAAGGCCTTGCCGCGCACGTTCATGGGTTGTCTCCCAGCAGTTCGCGCGGATCGCAGATCTGGCCCTTCACCGCCGCGGCGGCGACGCTGTAGGGCGAGCCCAGGTAGACCTGGGCCTGGGCCGAGCCCATCCGACCCTTGAAGTTGCGCGCGGTGGTGGAGATGCAGGTTTCGCCGCTGGCGAGCATGCCCGCGCCCATCCCGGCGCAGGCGCCGCAACCGGTCGGCAGCAGGATCGCGCCGGCTTCGGTCAGGGTGGCCAGGGTGCCTTCGGCGGCGGCCTGGGCGGTCATCGCCACCGAGGCCGGGGCGATCAGCAGGCGGGTGCCGGCGGCGACCTTGCGCCCGCGCAGCACTTCGGCGGCCATGCGCAGGTCGGTGAGCTTGGCCCCGGTGCAGGCACCGATATAGGCCTGGTCCACGTGCACCCCGCGGTGTTCGTCCACCGGCCGGCTGTTGGCCGGGCTGTGCGGGGCGGCCACGTGCGGAGCGAGGGTTGCCGCATCGTAGACGTAGCGGTGCAGGTAGGTGGCATCGGCGTCGCTGTGCCAGCGGGCCAGGTCGCCGCTGAACGGCTTGCCGGCCGCTTCCAGCGCGGCCACGGTGGTGGCGTCGGGTTCGACGATGCCGGTTTCCGCACCCAGCTCGGCGGCCATGTTGCACAGGGTCAGGCGCTCGTGCATCGGCATCGCCCGCACCGCTTCGCCGCCGTATTCGAACACCTGGCCTTCGTTGCCCATGCCGTGCTCACCGCACAGCATCAGCATCACGTCCTTGGCGCTGACCCCGGCGCCGAGCCGGCCATCGAGCTGCACCCGGGTGGTCTGCGGCACCCGCAGCCAGACCTCGCCGGTGACCAGGGCGCCGGTGATGTCGGTGGCGCCCATGCCGACCATGAAGGCACCGAAGGCGCCGCCGCTGGGCGAATGCGAATCGCCGCCGACGCAGAACATGCCCGGCTGCACGTGGCCGTGTTCCTGCAGCACCACGTGGCAGATGCCGAGCATGTCGTAGTGGGTCACGCCCTGGGCCTGCGCCCAGCGCCGGGTCATGGCCAGGATCTCGGCACTTTCCATGTCCACGGCCGGGACGAAGTGGTCCGATACGACGACCACCTTGTCGGGGTCCCAGACCCGGGCGCCGAGTTTTTCCAGGCGCGAGGCCACCCGCCGCGGCCCGCCGGAGTCGTGCATCATCAGCAGATCCAGCCGGGCGGTGAGGATTTCGCCGGCGCGCACGCGCTCGCGGCCGCAGGCACGGGCAATGATCTTCTCGGCAAGCGTGGCGCTCAAATGGCGGTCTCCTGATCCATCGCCGGGTCTGCAGGCGATATTGATATATTTATATATCAAACTATCCCGGAGTCGTCACGCCGGCCTGCGGAAGTGTGATGTTGCGGCGCAGCGCGAATCTGCGCCGCGGCCGGGTCGAATCCAGGTTCTTCTCCCGGCTGAAGGGATGCCAGATCCGGCCAGGTTGAAAAGCGCCGGTGTTGACTGGCTTCGGGGGGAGCCGCGGTAGTGCGGGGATCGTGCGCATCGCCTGATTCCGCCGTCCCTGGCTCCAACAGGCGAGCGCAGGCCATCCATGGCCTGCTTGCGCCCGATCCCCGCACCACCGCGTCTTTCGCCA
>JAGOWL010000153.1:0-1749 GCA_018060215.1 Pseudoxanthomonas sp. | reverse complement strand
CTGTGCGACAGGCCGGCCTCGTCGAAGGCCGGGTGCTCGGTGCGGGTCCAGCTGGTGTAGTAGCCGAACGGGGTGTCGCCCTGCAGGCGCAGGCGCACGGCCAGGGCCAGGGCTTCCTGCGGACCGGAGTCGAACATCGCCCGGATCGGCTCCGGCGGCAACGCCCGGCGGAAGTTCAGCAGGCGCACCCGGGTATGCTCGGCCAGTACTTCCAGGTTCTCCAGCAGCCCGGTCAGCGGGCTGGTCATGGGCTTGGGCCGGGAGCGGTGGATGACGTGGGTGCCCTTGCCGCGGCGCCGTTCCACCAGGCCTTCGGCGGCCAGTTCGTCCAGCGCCCGCTTGGCGGTGATGCGCGAGACCCCGAACGCCTCGGCCAGGTCGAACTCGGTGGGGATGCGGCTGCCGCACGGGATGTCCCCGCTGAGGATGCGGTCGCGCAGCAGGGTGAACATCTGGTGGTACAGCGGAGTGGGCAGGTCGTTGCGCAACAGGCGGTGCGCATTGTCTTCCAGCAGGGCGGACAGCGAATCGGGGGCCATCTCACTTCACTCCGTCTGACTTAATGATATAACGATAGAACAAATAAAGGTGAGACATGAACACTGAAGCCGAGGTGATCACCTGGAGTCTGGACGGGGCACTGGCCCGGGTCGGCATCCGCCGTCCGGACAAGCGCAATGCCCTGGCCACCCGCCACTGGGCCGCGATCGAGGCTGCACTGCATGCCATCGCCGCCAGCCCCGCCCAGGTGCTGGTCGTGACCGGCGTGCCGGGGGCCTTCAGCGCCGGTGCCGATATCGACGAACTGGGCCAGCTGCTCGCCTCCCCCGAGGCTTTTGCCGCCAACAACGACCAGGTCCAGCGCACCCAGCTCATGCTGCAGCGCCTGCCGCAGACCACGGTGGCGGTGATCGACGGGGTGTGTGTTGGCGGCGGCCTGGGCCTGGCCCTGGCCTGCGACCTGCGCCTGGCGGGTCCGCGCAGTCGTTTCGCGATCACGCCGGCCAAGCTGGGCCTAGTCTACAGCGCCGACGACAGCCGCCGGCTGGTCAATGCGGTGGGCATGGCCCGGGCCCGGGAGATGCTGTTGACCGGGCGCCTGCTCGACGCGGCCACCGCGCTGGACTGGGGCCTGGTCCACCAGCTGGCCGGCGAGGAGGGGCTGGAGGCCCTGGAGCAGGCCCAGCTGGCCTCGCTGCTGGCCACCTCCGGCCAGGCCCGGCGCGGGATCAAGACCGTGCTCGGCCACCTGGGCGGCGACCCGGCCATCACCCTGGACCAGGCCAACGCCGCCTTCAACGACGCCTTCGCCAGCCGCGACTTCGCCGAGGGCGCGCAGGCGTTCCTGGAAAAACGCGCGCCTTCGTTTTCCTGAAGGCCGCATCCGTCACGAGGACAGCAGATGAGCATCGCCTATCGCGCACTTGCGCTGCAGACCACTTGCCGCGCGGTCAATGGCTGCCCCGGCGCCGCCGAGGCCGCCGCGATGGTGGCCGACAACATCACCCGGGTCGGGCGCCAGATCCGCGCCTCCAAGGCCTTCATCGGCCAGGACCTGAAGCTGGTGGTGCTGCCGGAGTACTTCGCCACCAGTTACCCGTTGGGCGACACCATCCCCGGATGGGCGGCCAAGGGCAGCTTCGCCATCGACGGCCCGGAGTACGAACAGCTCGGGCGCATCGCCCAGGACAACGGCGTGTACCTGTGCGCCAACGCCTACGAGCGTGATCCGCATTTCCCGGACCTGTA
>JAGOWL010000152.1 GCA_018060215.1 Pseudoxanthomonas sp. | reverse complement strand
CCGCTGCTCTTACAGAGGCCGCACCCGGAAGCGGCGGCCCTTGATCTTGCCGGCTTCGAGCTGCTTCAGGGCGCGCGCGGCCTGTTCGCGGGCGATGGCCACGTAGGAGCGGGTGGGGTGGATGGCGATCCTGCCGATCGCGGAAGCCGGCAGGCCGGCCTCGCCGGTGATCGCGCCGAGGATGTCGCCGGCGCGCAGCTTGTCGGTCTTGCCGCCATCGATGCGCAGGGTGGTCATCGGCGCCTGCGCCGGTTGCGCCGGCCGGCCGGTGGCCAGTGGCGAGGATTCACGCGTGGGCGGGCGCGACTGGGCGGCGGCGACCATCTCCGCCCGCGGGTTCTCGCGCGGTGCGACCAGGCTCAACGCCAGGCCGCGGCGTCCGGCGCGACCGGTGCGGCCGATCCGGTGCCGGTAGGCATCCACGTCGGTGGGCAGCTCGTAATTCACCACCGCGGCCAGGTCTTCCACGTCCAGGCCACGGGCGGCCACGTCGCTGGCCACCAGCACGTTGCAGCTGCGGTTGGCCAGTTGCAGCAGCACCTCGTCGCGGTCGCGCTGCTCCATGTCCCCGTGCAGGGCCAGGGCCGAGAATCCGAACTGGCGCAGTGAGCCGGCCACCTCGTCCACGTCCTTGCGGGTATTGCAGAACACCACCGCCGACTCGGGCCGATGCCGCAGCAGCAGACCGGCCACCGCCTTCTGCCGGTGGGCCGGATCGACGTCGTAGAAGCGCTGTTCGATGTCCGGGGCGCTGGCGTCGCCGCCATCGGCCACTTCGGCCGGGTCGCGCAGCAACTGCCGGGCCAGTTCGCGGATGCTGTCGGGGAAGGTGGCCGAGAACAGCAGGGTCTGGCGCTGCTTGTCGCAGCGCCCGGCGATCTCGCGCACGGGCTCCTCGAAACCCATGTCGAGCATGCGGTCGGCCTCGTCCAGCACCAGGGTGCGCACGCCGCCCAGGTGGAGGACGCGCTTGCGGGCCAGTTCCTGCACCCGCCCGGGCGTGCCGACCACCACCTGCGGATCGTGCGCCTGCAGCGAGGCGATCTGCGGTTCCAGCGCCACCCCGCCGGTGAGGATGCTCAGCTTGAGGTTGGGGATGCCGGTGGCCAGCTTGCGCAACTGTTTGCCGACCTGGTCGGCCAGTTCGCGGGTCGGGCACAGCACCAGCGCCTGGGCGCGCGACACGCCCGGGTCCAGGCGCTGCAGCAGGCCCAGGCCGAAGGCGGCGGTCTTGCCGCTGCCGGTGGGCGCCTGGGCGATCAGGTCGCGGCCGTCCAGGATCGGCGGCAGCGCGGCGGCCTGGATCGGCGTGGCGGTGGTGTAGCCCAGGGCGTCCAGGCCGGGCAGCAGGGCGGGCGAAAGCGGCAGCGAGGCGAAGTCGGTCATGGGCCATTTTCGCAGGTTGCCGGCGAAGCTGCCGGCTACAATGTGCCCATGCCCCTGATCACCCTGCAGAACGTCGACTACAGCATCGGCGGCCCCTTGTTGCTGGAACATGCCAACCTGTCGATCGAACCGGGCGAGCGCATCGCCCTGATCGGGCGCAACGGCGCCGGCAAGTCGACCCTGCTCAAGCTGCTGGACGCCAGCCTGAAGCCGGACGATGGCCAGGTGCGGGTCCAGGCCGGGGTACGCATCGCCCGGCTGGAGCAGGAGGTGCCGGTCGGCACCGATGGCGACGTGTTCGACGTGGTCGCCGCCGGCCTGGGCGAAGTGGGCGCGTGGCTGGCGCAGTTCCACCACCTCAGCCATGCGGCCGAGTACGACCCGGCGGCGGTGGCGGCGGTGCAGGAGAAGATCGACGCGGCCGACGGCTGGGCGCTGGACCGGCGCGTGGACGAGGTGCTCAGCCGGCTTGAACTCGATGGCGAGGCGGTGTTCGCGCGCCTGTCCGGCGGCATGAAGCGGCGCGTGCTGCTGGCCCGGGCGCTGGTTTCGGCCCCGGACGTGCTGCTGCTGGACGAGCCGACCAACCACCTGGACATCGAGGCGATCGACTGGCTGGAGGGTTTCCTGAAGGAGTGGAACGGCAGCGTGGTGTTCGTCACCCACGATCGCCGCTTCCTGCGCGCCCTGGCCACCCGGATCGTGGAGATCGACCGCGGCCAGGTCAGCAGCTGGCCCGGCGACTGGGCCAACTACGAGCGCCGGCGCGAGGAGCGGCTCAACGCCCAGGCGCAGGAGAACGCGCGCTTCGACAAGCTGCTGGCACAGGAGGAGGCGTGGATCCGCCAGGGCATCAAGGCCCGTCGCACCCGTGACGAGGGCCGGGTGCGACGGCTCAAGGCCATGCGCGTGGAGCGCTCGCAGCGGCGCGAACTGTCCGGCAACGTGCGCATGGAGGCGGCCCAGGGCGAGTCCTCGGGCAAGAAGGTGATCGAGGCCCGGGACGTGTCGTTCGCCTTTGGCGAGCGGGCGATCGCGCGCGATTTCTCCACCGTCGTCCTGCGTGGCGACCGGATCGGCCTGATCGGCCCCAACGGCAGCGGCAAGACCACCGCGCTCAAGCTGTTGCTGGGTCAGCTGCAGCCGCAGTCGGGCGAGGTGAAGCTGGGCACCAACCTGCAGGTCGCCTACTTCGACCAGTACCGTGCCGCGCTGCGCGAGGACTGGAACGCGATGGAGAACGTGGCCGGCGGCCAGGATTTCGTCGAGGTCAACGGCAGCCGCAAGCACGTGCTGGCCTACCTGCAGGACTTCCTGTTCACCCCGGAACGGGCGCGGGCGCCGATCACCCGGCTGTCCGGCGGCGAGCGCAACCGCCTGCTGCTGGCGCGATTGTTCGCCCAGCCATCCAACCTGCTGGTGATGGACGAACCGACCAACGACCTGGACGTGGAGACCCTGGAGTTGCTGGAGGAACTGCTGGGAGACTATCCCGGCACCCTGCTGCTGGTCAGCCACGACCGCGACTTCCTCGACAACGTGGTCACCTCGACCCTGGTGATGGAAGGGCAGGGCCGGGTCGGTGACTACGTCGGCGGCTACAGCGACTGGCTGCGCCAGCGACCGCTGCCGGCGCCGGGGGTGGCGGCCAGGCCGGCGGCCGTACCTGCAGCACCGGCGCCGGCGCCCAGCGCGACTGCGGCCACGGCCACGCCGTCGGCCGCGTCCAGGCGCAAGCTGGGCTACCGCGAAGCACGCGAACTGGAGCAGCTGCCGGCCCGCATCGATGCCCTGGAGGCCGAACTGGCCGGCCTGGGCGCGGCGATGTCCGAGCCCGGCTTCTACCAGCGCGATCCGACCCAGGTGGCCGCCCATACCCGCCAGCTGGCCCAGGCCCAGCAGGCCCTGGACCAGGCCTACGCCCGCTGGGCCGAACTGGACGGTTGATCCAGGCCCCGAACCGGACCCGGGCCGGCTACCGGCCCGGTTGGCCGGTGGCACCGATGGCGATGAACGCCCAGAACGGCACCCCGGCCTGGGCCCACCACGACGAGGCTTCCTGCAGGATCCCGACCAGGGTTTCCAGCTCGTGCGGCCGTTGCGCCTGCAGTTGTCCGGCGGTCTCGAACAGCAGGGCGTAGCCGGGCGCCGACAGCCATTCCAGGTCGCGCAGGGCGTCCATCAGCGCATCCCAGTTGCGGCTCCATCCGGCCGGCAGGTCGAGCACGGCCCCGATCCGCAGCAGCAGTGCCTGCTTGTCGCGGCAACCGTCCAGTTCGATCCGGCGCACCAGCAGGCCGGCATCACGCGCGGCCGCGGCCAGTGCGGGCAGGTCGTCGGCCTCGACCTCGTACACGCCGGCCTGGCTGGCATCGTCCAGGCCGATGTCGAATCCGGAAGTGCTCATGGCCCGGCTCCGGTGGCGGGCTGGAACGCCCGGAAGCTGTCGTAATGGTCGTCGGTGTAGTACCACTCGCTCGGCGGATCGCCGCCGGTGACGATGCGCCGCGCCCCACGATGGGACAGGCCCGGGGTGGGCACGGTGTACTCGCGGTACCAGCCGTGCTGGCGACGGGGCAGGCGCTGTTCACGGTTGCCGAAGGTGCTGCCATCCTGGCGGTGCGCGAAGCGCTCGCCGCGCTGGATCCTGTCGATCACCGGCACCGCCTCGGGCGGCAGGAAGGCGGGCAGGGCCGGGGTCTGGCGTCCGGTGCCGGGTGCCTGGGCACCGGGCAGCAGCAGCCAGCCCAGCAGTGCCAGGGCCACGATCACGGCGAGCAGGCGGAGGGCGCTTTGGGCGCGCATGCATTCGTTCCACGGTCCGGGTATCGCGGCAGTATGCGCGAGGTGGCCGGTCACCTGCTTGAACGCAGGCATGCTGGCGATGGCGCCGTTTCACGGTATGCAAACCGTGTCGGCGGCAGCATCGGGGGTTGCGCCCGGTCGTCGGAACGCGGCGTATCCCGGCGACGGCTTGGTTCGGTGCGCCGGCGTCCCTACACTATGAAGTGCCGCCCGCGATCGACGGGCACCGCCCACCAGGAGACCTACCGTGGCCTATACCCTCCCCGAACTGCCGTATGCCTACGATGCGCTGGAACCGCACATCGATACGGAGACGATGAAGATCCACCACACCAGGCACCACCAGGCCTACATCAACAACGCCAACGCGGCCCTGGAAGGCAGCGAGTATGCCGACCTGCCGGTGGAGCAGCTGGTGGCGAAGCTGAAGACCCTGCCGGAGAACCTGCAGGGCCCGGTGCGCAACAACGCCGGTGGCCATGCCAACCACAGCCTGTTCTGGATGGTGATGTCACCCAAGGGCGGCGGCGAGCCGAAGGGCGGGGTGGCCAAGGCCATCGACGCCGACCTGGGCGGTTTCGAGAAGTTCAAGGAAGCCTTCACCAAGGCGGCGCTGACCCGCTTCGGCAGCGGCTGGGCATGGTTGAGCGTGACCCCGGGCAACAAGGTCGTGGTGGAGAGCAGCGCCAACCAGGACAGCCCGCTCAGCGAGGGCAACACCCCGATCCTGGGCCTGGACGTGTGGGAACACGCCTACTACCTGAAGTACCAGAACCGCCGCCCGGACTACATCGGCGCGTTCTACAACGTCATCAACTGGGACGAGGTCGAGCGCCGCTACCAGGCCGCGCTGAAGTAAGCGACCCGATTCCAGCGATTGTGACCAGACGCCCCGGCCCCGGCCGGGGCGTTTTTTCTGG
>JAGOWL010000151.1 GCA_018060215.1 Pseudoxanthomonas sp. | reverse complement strand
GGGATGTCCTGGTTTCGTTGGGCCACAGCAACAGCAAAAGCTCCGCACAGCGCAGGTGCCCCTGCTCGACGAAGCCTCGGGCCTCAACGTGGCGAAAGACGCGGTGGTGCGGGGATCGGGCGCAAGCCGGCCATGGATGGCCTGCGTTCGCCTGTTGGAGCCAGGGACGGCGCAACCAGGCGATGCGCCCGATCCCCGCACCACCGCGGCTCCCCCCGAAGCCAGTGGACTCCAGCGCTTTTCTAGCTGGCCGGATCCGGCATCCCGCAGCTGCGAGAACAACCAAAAAACAGGGCCGACGGTCCCCCGACCGCCGGCCCCCGGCTTCCCCATCGCGCGCATGACTGGCCCCTGTTCCAATTCCAGTCCGCGTCCCCCGACGCCTGCCGCGATGGGTGCACGGGAGGGTAGTTGCAGGAAGCGTGCCAACTCCTGGGCTGCGGCATCGTGCCGTGGCGGTAGAATCGCCAGCCTACGCCCCGCTCGTAGGCCGGCCATGATCCTCGCGCGCCCGGTGCAGGCCAGTTCCATCCCGCCCATCACGTCCTTGCCACCATGACCCAGCCTTTCGACCGCTACCAGGTGATCGTGATCGGCGGCGGCCACGCCGGCACCGAGGCGGCGCTGGCGGCCGCGCGCAGTGGCGCGCGCACCCTGCTGCTGACCCACAACATCGAGACTGTGGGCGCGATGAGCTGCAACCCGGCCATCGGCGGCATCGGCAAGGGCCACCTGGTCAAGGAGATCGACGCGCTGGGCGGGGCGATGGCCCACGCGGCCGACCTGGCCGGAATCCAGTGGCGCACCCTCAACGCCAGCAAGGGCCCGGCGGTGCGCGCCACCCGCTGCCAGGCCGACCGCGCGCTGTACCGCGCCGCGATCCGCCGCATCGTCGAGGCGCAGGCGAACCTGTCGGTGTTCCAGGCGGCGGTGGACGACCTGCTGGTCGAAGGCGACGCGGTGCGCGGCGTGCTGACCCAGACCGGCCTGCGTTTCCATGCCGACGCGGTGGTGCTGACCGCCGGCACCTTCCTGGCCGGGCGGATCCACATCGGCCCGACCCAGTACAGCGCCGGGCGCATGGGCGACCCGCCGGCCACCACCCTGGCCGCGCGCCTGCGCGAGCGCGCCTTCCCGGTGCAGCGGCTCAAGACCGGCACCCCGCCGCGGATCGACGGGCGCACGCTGGATTATTCGGTGATGGACGTCCAGCCCGGCGACACGCCGATGCCGGTGATGTCCTTCCTGGGCCAGGCCAGCGAGCATCCGCGCCAGGTTTCGTGCTGGATCACCCATACCTCCGAGCGCACCCACGAGATCATCCGCGGCGCGCTGGACCGCTCGCCGCTGTACAGCGGCCAGATCGAGGGCGTGGGCCCGCGCTACTGCCCTTCGATCGAGGACAAGGTGGTGCGCTTTGCCGACAAGGCCAGCCACCAGATCTTCGTCGAGCCCGAAGGGCTGGAGGTGGCCGAGATCTATCCCAACGGCATCTCCACCTCGCTGCCGTTCGATGTGCAGCTGGCCCTGGTGCGCTCGATCCGCGGCTTCGAGCAGGCGCATATCACCCGGCCCGGGTATGCGATCGAGTACGACTACTTCGACCCGCGTGGGCTGCTGCCGACCCTGCAGACACGTGGCGTGCAGGGCCTGTACTTCGCCGGCCAGATCAATGGCACCACCGGTTACGAGGAAGCCGCCGCCCAGGGCCTGCTGGCCGGCCTCAATGCCGCCCGCCACGTGCGTGGCGAGGCGGGCTGGTCGCCGCGCCGCGACGAGGCCTACCTGGGCGTGCTGGTGGACGACCTGGTCACCCACGGCACCACCGAGCCGTACCGCATGTTCACCAGCCGCGCCGAATACCGGCTGCAGCTGCGCGAGGACAACGCCGACCTGCGCCTGACGGAGAAAGGGCGCGAACTGGGCCTGGTGGATGAGGCGCGCTGGGCGCGGTTTGCGGCCAAGCGCGAGGCGATCGAGCGCGAAAGCGGGCGCCTGGCCGCGCTGTGGGCGGCGCCGGGCAATGCGCTGGGGCGCGAAGTGGAAGCGGTGCTGGGCGTGGCGCTGAGCCGTGAGACCCGCGCGCTGGACCTGATCCGGCGCCCGGAGCTGGATTACGCGGCGTTGATGCGGGTGCCGGCGCTGGGTCCGGGCGTGGACGATGCGCAGGTGGCCGAGCAGGTCGAGATCGGGGTCAAGTACGCCGGTTACGTGGAACGCCAGCGCGAGGAGATCGATCGCCAGCGGCGGCACGAGGACACCGTGATCCCGGCCGGGTTCGAGTACGCGGCCGTGCGTGGGCTGTCGGCCGAGGTGCGGCAGAAGCTCGAGCAGGTGCGTCCGTCCAGCCTGGGGCAGGCCCAGCGGATCGCGGGCATGACCCCGGCGGCGATCTCGCTGCTGCTGGTGCACCTGGAGCGCAGTCGCCGCACCCGCGTGGCCTGAGCGGCCCAACGAAAAGGGCTTTTTCTCCCGATGGGGTTGGCATGGGTCCGCCTCTGCAAGTCCAGAGCACAAGCACTGGCTTCGGGGAGGGGCCGCCGCTGCAAGGGGTTCGCGTTCGCCGCGTGGTTCCGCGTCCTGCTCCAACACGCGGGCGTGGTACATCCATGTACCACTCGAACGCGAACCCCTTGCATCGACGTCCTTCGCGGCGTGGCGATCTTCGTTTCAGCGATGCGCCCGATCCCCGCACTGCCGCGGCTCCCCCCCGAAGCCAGTGGGCTCCGACGCTTTTCGACCTGACCGGATCCGGCATCCCTCAATGGGGTGAAGAACCAACAAAAAGGGCGCGGCTTGCGCCGCGCCCTTGTTGCGACCGGTTGCCCGGCAGGATCAGTAGACGTCGCCGACCGTGTTGTGCACGTTGAACTTGCCGGTCGGGGTGATCAGGCGCTTGTCGTCGATCACCTTCTTCAGCTTGCGGGTCTTGTCGTCGACCACCACGATCGCCGAACGCTGGTCCTTGCCGTTCCACACCGAGAACCAGACCTCGTCGCCCTTCTTGTTGTACTCGGGCTGGACCACGCGCTTGGGACCTTCGCCCAGGTTGGCCCATTCGGCGATCGGCAGGACCTCGAAGCCCTTGTCCAGGTTGTCGATGTCGAACACCGCCACCGACTGGCTGATCTTGGCGTCGGGGTTGAGGGTGGTGTCCACCCACAGGTTGCGCGAGGTCGGGTGGGTTTTCACGAACAGCGAGCCACCGCCCTGGCCCTTCAGGACCTGCACCACCTTCCAGGCCTCGCGCGGATGCTTGGTCGGGTCGGTGCCGATCAGGGTGATGTTCTCGTTGCCCAGCGCCGAGGTCGCCCACACCGGGCCGAACTTGGGATGGGTGAAGTTGGCGCCGCGACCCGGGTGCGGGATCTTGCCCACGTCGATCAGCGCTTCGACCTTCTGGTCCTTGGAGTCGATCACCGCGATCTTGTCGCTCTGGTTGGCCGCGGTCAGGAAGTAGCGCTTGGTCGAGTCCCAGCCGCCGTCATGCAGGAAGCGCGCCGCCTGCAGGGTGGTGGTCTTGAGGTTGTCGATGTCCGAGTAGTCCACCAGCAGGACCTGGCCGGTCTCCTTGACGTTGACGATGAACTCCGGGTGCTCGTGGCTGGCCACGATGGCGGCCACGCGCGGCTCGGGGTGGTACTCCTGGGTGTCCACGGTCATGCCGCGGGTGGAGACGATCTTCATCGGCTCCAGGGTGGCGCCGTCCATGATCACGTACTGCGGCGGCCAGTAGGCGCCGGCCACGGCCAGCTTGTCCTCGAAGCCCTTGAACTTGGAGGTTTCCACCGAGCGCGCTTCCAGGCCGATCTTGATCTCGGCCACGCGGTCGGGAACCTTCATCCACAGGTCGATCAGGTCGATCTTGCCGTCGCGGCCGATGGTGAAGATGTAGCGGCCCGAATGCGAGACGCGCGAGATGTGCACCGCGTAGCCGGTCTTGATGATGTTGATGATCTGGTGGGTATCGCCATCGATCAGCGCCACCTCGCCGGAGTCGCGCAGGGTCACCGCGAACACGTTGTCGAGGTTGTAGTTGTTCAGCTGCTTGGTCGGCCGCTTCTCCGGCGGCACGATCACGTTCCAGCTGTTGCGCATCTCCTTCATGCCCCACTCCGGCGGATTGGGCGGGGTGTGCTGCAGGAAGCGCGCCATCAGGTTGACTTCGTCGGCGCTCAGTTCGCCGCCGGTGCCGAAGTTGGGCATGCCGCCGGGCGAGCCGTAGTTGATCAGCGCCTTGAGGTAGTCGGTGCCGCGGGCCTGGGTCAGATCCGGGGTCAGCGGCTTGCCGGTGGCGCCCTTGCGCAGCACGCCGTGGCAGCCGGCGCAGCGCTGGAAGAAGATCTCGCTGGCGCGGGCGAACTCGGCCTCGGTCATGTCCGGCGCGCCCGGGGTGCGCACCTGCTTGATGTCGGTGCCCTTGAGGGTCGACGGTGCGCCCTCGTAGGCGGCCTGGGCGGTGCTGGTGCCGGGGTGGACCTCGCCCTGGGCCGGGTCGGTGGACACGGCCAGCTTGCCGCGCAGGGCCTTGACCTCGTCGGCGCTGATCTGGCCACCGGGGTTGCCCCACTGGCCGCGGATGTAGGTGACCGCCGCGGCGATGTCGGCATCGCTGAGGTGGCTCTGCGCGGGCATCAGGCTGTTGTAGGTGACGCCGTTGACCACGACCTCGCCTTCCAGGCCCTTGAGCACGGTGGTGGCGACCTCGGCCGGGGTCTTGCCGGCGATCCAGTCGGATTTGGCCAGCGGCGGGAACGCGCCGGCCAGGCCCTTGCCGTCGGGCTGGTGGCAGGCGGCGCAGTTGTCCAGGTAGACCTTTTCGCCGCTGGGATGGGCGGCGCTTTCGGCAGCGACCGCATCGGCGGTGATCAGCCGGTAACCACCGGCGGCCAGGACCAGGGGGATTGCTAGGGCGAGGATCGAGCGTTTCATGGGTATCGCCTTGGCTGGGCAACGCGGAGGTTGCGGATGGCTGTGATTGTCCGGATGCGGCGCGGACTGGCTTTGACTCAAGTCAAGAGCGTATCAGAAGGAAGTTCAGCGGCTGTCCATGACACCGCGTGGCAAGCGATAATGTTTCTCAACTCCACCGACACAACGGCTGCCGTGCCCGCCCCCGTCCTCGCC
>JAGOWL010000032.1 GCA_018060215.1 Pseudoxanthomonas sp. | reverse complement strand
CGAACGACGCCACCTGCGGGGTGTGCTGCATCGGCTCGGGGATGTACTCGCCGCGCACCTGGACCGCGTCCAGGTCGGTGGCGGCAGCGGGCCCGGTGACAGCGGTCGCTTCGGTGGCGGTGCCGGCGTCGGCACTCGGGCCGGTCGCGGCGGAGACCGGCGCGGCGGCCTCGGCCGCGGCGATCACCGGGACGGCGAGCAGGGTGGCGATGGCCAGGGACAGGGCCGTTCGCATCGGATTGGACTTCATCATGGGCGCCTCGGTGCGGTGCGCGGTGGATCTGTGCAAGGGGTGGTCGCAGGCCGGAGGGATCGGCTGGATCCCCCCGGCCCGGTCACGGCTCAGCAGCTCACGGCTCAGGGAGCCTCGGCGCAGGCCGGCTGGCCCGGCAGGCTGCAGGTCCAGTTCTTCCACCAGTTGTCGTTGGCATCCTTGACCGCACCGATGTAGGTGACGTTCTGCAGGAAGGCGCTGGCACCGGCCAGGTTGGCGTAGGCGGTGACCGCGTTCTCGTTGGCGCCATTGACGAACACGTTGGCCAGAGTCGAGGTGCCCTCGGCCACGTTGTTGGTGCCGGCCAGGAAGGCCGTGCGCGCCGCATCGCTGTTGAAGGCCACCGGGCAGGCGAAGAACACCGAGTGGAAAGTGCCGGCGGTGCCGGTGCCGGTGACGTTCAGGCAGCTCTGGCCGGCGCCGGTGCCACCGGCCGCGCGGGTCACCACGCTGTTGTAGAAGCTGGACTGGGTGCCCGAGTTCAGTTCGATGCCGGTGCCGGCACGCGCGTTCATCACCACGGTGAAGTTGGCGATCTTCGGCGTGGAGAACGGCGCGCGGTTGATGCTGCTGAACTCGAAGCCGCGGTCGCCGCCGCCGGTGCGCTGCACGGTGATGCCGAACTGGGCCGCACCGTTCCAGCCGGTGTCGGTATCCAGGCTGTCGTCGTCGGCGCCGGTCAGCACCAGGTGGCGCAGGTTGGCGCTGCCGCCGAAGATCTCGATGCCGTCGTCGGAGCTGTTGTGGACCTGCAGGTACTCAAGGCGCGTGCCCGAGCCGGTGCCGCCCAGGGTGATGCCCTGCAGCTCGTTGCCCGGGGCGATCTCGAAGCCGGAGTAGTGCACGCGCACGTAGCGCATGGCGCCGCTGTTGTCGGCCGCGTAGTTGCCGCCGTAGAACGAACCGGTGGTGCCCTCGATCTGGGTCTGGCACTCCGGGGTACCGGAAACGGTGGTACCCGGGCAGTTGTTGATCGGCGCCCGGCCCAGCAGGACGATGCCACCCCACAGGCCCATGGTGTCGGCGGTCACGTCGCCTTCCAGGTGGCGACGGGCGGTGAACACGATCGGGTCGGCCTCGGTGCCCTCGGCATACAGCTGCGAGCCACGGTTGACCACCAGGAAATCTGCGCCGGAGGACGCATACAGCACCACGCCGGGCTCGATGGTCAGGATGCCGTTGGCCGCGCCGGCGGTCGGGTTCTGGTAGGAGCCGCCGCGGTCCTGGCCGACGTTGACCTTGCCATTGATCTGGTAGACGGTGCCGTCGCGCCTGGGCACGACCAGGTTGCCGGTGATCAGCTCAGGCAGCTGGCAGGCGCGCTTGCTGCCATTGGCCACGGTGCCGACGTTGGCAAAGCCGGTCGGGCAGTCGGCCGCCGGGCCAGCGGTCGGCGGCGGCGGCGGCGGAGTGGTCGGCGGCGGCGGGGCCGGAACCGGCGCAGGCGGGAAGCTGCCCTCGCCCGGGGATACCACCCGGTCGGCGCCGTTGCCGCAGGCGGTCAATGCCAACGTGGCTGCGAAGGTCATCAACAGGGACTTGGTGGTGACGTTGGACGACATGGCGCTCCATCTCCGATTCATTTGATGTGGGATCACTCACCGGTGGCCGAAGGCCGTGCGCATGCAAACGCACGCCCCCTGCAGCCGGGGAGCCGGTAGCTCGTGACGGCGCGGGGGCATGAGGCGTGCATCCACCTGCGTGGTGGAACTGCGGTTGGATCCCCCTGGCAAACCATCCACCGGATGGCTGCCGTTCGCGTCGGGGGCGGAGTCTGGGCCGGCCAGATGACAGGCGCGTGTCGTTTGCCGTCATGCGCCGTCACTGCACTGACACTTTTCTGCAGCAACATCACCAGGCCCGCGCCGACCGGCGTGCACCCGGAGTCCGGCGCATGTCCACCACCGCCACCGTCCAGCCCGAGCTGGAACACTGGATCATCGAACAGGCCCGCACCGGGACGCCCCCGGAGGCCGTGCTGCAGCGGCTGCTGGAGCAGGGCTGGTCCGAACAGGCGGCGATGGAAGCGGTGGAACAAGTGCTGCAGAAGCACCTGCGCGACCAGTCCGGACACAACGGCATCCCCATGCCGGTGCGCGTGCCCTCACCCATCGACCTCAACGGCCGCGCCGTGCTCGACCTGGGCGACCGCCAGGTCCAGGTGATCGCCAGCCTCCTGCTGCCGCGGGTGGTGGTACTGGGCGGGCTGCTCTCGCACGAGGAGTGCGACGCGCTGGTGGAAGCCTCGCGGCACAAGCTGTCGCGCTCCACCACCGTGGACATGGAATCGGGCGGCAACATGGTGCACCCGGACCGGACCAGCGAAGGCACGTACTTCAACCGCGGCGAGGACGAACTGTGCACGCGCATCGAAGCGCGCATCGCCCGGCTGCTGGACTGGCCGCTGGACCACGGCGAGGGCCTGCAGATCCTGCACTACCGCGTCGGCGCCCAGTACCGGCCCCACTACGACTACTTCGATCCGGACCGCCCCGGCAGCCAGCCGCTGCTGGCCAACGGCGGCCAGCGCGTGGCCACCGTGGTGATGTACCTCAACACCCCCGAATGCGGCGGCGCCACCACCTTCCCCGACGCCCACTTCGAGGCGGCGGCGATCAAGGGCAATGCGGTGTTCTTCAGCTACGACCGTGCCCACCCGGCCAGCCGCAGCCTGCACGGTGGGGCCCCGGTGGTCGCCGGCGAAAAATGGATCGCCACCAAGTGGCTGCGCGAGCGGCCGTACCGCTGACCGGCCCGGCCGGGCTGGCCCGCCGCCGCCCGAACCGCTAGAATTCCGCACCCGGCCGCCACAGGCCGCCGGATTCCCTGCCGGAATAGCTCAGTTGGTAGAGCGGCGCATTCGTAATGCGTAGGTCGCAGGTTCGACTCCTGTTTCCGGCACCATTCAAATCAAGGGGTTGCGGCGCGGCGCCGCCGATAGGCGCCTGCAGGGTGGTGTGGCGGAAGGTCGCAGCCGAACCACCGCATGCCCAGACCCCGCGCTCCAGTTCTCTGGCGACGCCAGGCAGGCTCATGGCCACCACCTGCCTGACCACCGACAAATCGTAGCCGCGACCGCGCCCTCCCTCCTCCAGACCCACCAGGCGACACATGCAGGCCAGCTTGCCCATGGCGATGGCGATCGCGCTGTCGCCGTTCGCGATCATCCCGGCGATCGTGTTGCTGCTCACCCCGCGGCCGCGTGCGGCCGGCGGCGCCTTCCTGCTCGGCTGGCTGCTGGGCGTGGGCATCGCATCGGGCATCACCGTGGCCACCGCGCTGCCGGCCAGCGACGCGACCGGCCCCTCGGCCTGGGTGGCATGGGCGCGCCTGGCCCTGGGCGCCACCCTGCTGGTGCTGGGCATCGTGCGCTGGCGTGGCCGCAGCCGCGCAGGGGCATCGCCGGCCTGGTTGCAGGGCATCCAGGACGCCACGCCGCGGCGGGCACTGGGGCTGGGGCTGATGCTTTCGCTCGCCAACCCCAAGGTCCTGCTGCTGGCCATCGCCGGAGGCCTGGCGATCGGTGCGGCAGGCGATGGCTGGCTGCACGGCCTGTCCCGCGTACTCGCTTTCACCCTGCTCGCTTCCACCAGCGTGGCCGCGCCGTGGCTGGCCTTCCTGGTCGCGCCAGACCGGGCGATGCCGGTACTGGATCGCCTGCGGGCGTGGCTGCAAGCCCATGCCAACGCGATCATGGCCGTGGTGTTCGTGGCCCTGGGCCTGCTGCTGCTGGGCAAGTCGATCGGCTAGCCAGCGGCCTGCACCCGCGTCCGTAGGCAGCGGAGTTCGGTGTTAAGTTAGCCGCCATTCCGTCCTGCACGCCCTACCGCATGCTTCGCCGCCGCCTGCTCCAGCCACTCCTGTCCGTCCGCCTGCTGGCCCTGCTGCTGGCCTTGCTGGCCGCCGCACCGGCACTGGCCCAGGCACCCTCGCTGGACCAGGCCCGCCAGCAACTGGAGCGGATCGACGCACGCCTGGATGCGCAGCAGGACGATGCCGCCCTGCAGGCCTGGCGCGATGCGGTGCTGAAGATCCAGGCGCAGGCCGAGCAGGCCATCACCGAACGCACGCCCCAGCTGCAGGCCCTGGACGCACGCCTGGCCGAACTGGGCGAGGCGGCCACCGGCCAGGGCCAGGAAGCGGCCGACGTCACCCGCGAGCGGCGCAACCTGCAGCAGCAACGCAACGAGGTCGATGCCGAGCTGCGCCAGGCCAAGCTGGCCTCGGTGGAAAGCGGCCAGTTGCTCGAGCGGATCACCGCCACACGCCAGGAGAGCTTCCACGACACCCTGTTCGCGCGCACCAGCGCGCCCTGGGCTCCCGCGTTCTGGCGCGACCTGGCCGCCTCCGGCGACCGCGACAAGCGCCGCATGGACGGCCTGTGGCGGCGCAGTGGTGCAGCCGTCGCAGCCCACTGGCAGGCCAACCCGGCCCGATCGGTCCTGCTGCTGGGCCTGGCCGTGCTGGTGGTGGTGGTGGTCGGCTGGTTCGGCGTGCGCACACTGCCGCGACTGGTCGGACGGCACATCCCGCCGGGCCGGCTGCGACGTTCGGCGCCGGCGGTGGTGCGGGTGCTGCTGGCCACGCTCGCCGCGGTGTGGACGGTGAGCCTTCTCGATTCGGCGTTGTTGCCGTCGGACCGTCCCGAAGCGGTGGCCCGGCTTGCGGCCCTGGCCGGCGGCCTGCTGGTGTTCGCGGTCTTCGTCAACGCACTGGGCTCGGTGCTGCTGTCGGTACGCAGCCCCTCCTGGCGCCTGCCACCGATCTCCGACGAAGGTGCCCGGGCGCTGCGCTGGCTGCCGCTGGCGGCAGCGGTGGCGATCGTGGTGGCGACCGCGCCGCAGCGGGTCGCAGAACTGGTCAACGCCAGCCTGCCGTTGACCAAGGCCCTGACCGTGCTGGCCGCGCTGGTCCCGACGCTGGTGGTGCTGTGGGCGCTGCTGCGGATCCAGCGCCTGCAGTCGGCCGCCACGCGTGCCGCGGCCGACCCGGCCGCCGGCGCCGGCGCCGGTGCCACCGCGCACTTCAGTCCCTGGGTGCACCTGGTGCTGGCGGCTGGCTGGTTCGGGGTGGTGGTGTGCCTGCTCGGCGTGCTGGCCGGCTACCTGGCCCTGGCCGGATTCGTGGCGATGCAGATGCTGTGGACGGCGGTGGTGCTGGCCACGCTGTACCTGGGCATGCGCTTCATCGACGACCTGGTCGTGGCGGTACTGGGCGCCAAGGGCCTGGCCGGGCGCCGCATGGAACGCCGCTTCGGCATGGACCCGCGCCACGCCGAACGCCTGGCGGTGGTGTTGTCGGCGCTGCTGCGCGTGGTGTTGGCCCTGCTGGGCCTGATCGCGCTGCTGGTGCCCTATGGTGCCGGCGGCGAGGACCTGATCACCCGCACCCTGGGCCTGGCCCGCGGCATCACCATTGGCGAACTCATCGTCAGCCCGGCCGGCATGGTCCGGGCGATCGTGGTGTTCCTGCTGGCGCTGGGCGTGTTTCACCTGATCAAGCGCTGGCTGGACAACCGCTACCTGCCCACCACCGCCCTGGACCCGGGCATGCGTGCCTCGGTGGTCAGCCTGTTCGGCTACGCCGGCATCGTCGCCGCGGTGGCGATGGCACTGGCGGCCATCGGCGTGGGCCTGGAACGGATCGCCTGGATCGCCAGCGCGCTGTCGGTCGGTATCGGTTTTGGCCTGCAGGCGATCGTGCAGAACTTCATCTCCGGCCTGATCCTGCTGGCCGAACGACCGGTCAAGGTCGGCGACTGGGTGGTGGTGGGCGACGCCGAAGGCGACATCCGCCGGATCAACGTGCGTGCCACCGAGATCCAGACCGGCGACCGCACCACCGTGCTGGTGCCCAACTCCGAACTGATCACCAAGGCGGTGCGCAACCGCACCTACGCCGATGCGCAGGGGTTGGTGAAGATCGTCCTGCCGATGCCACTGGCCACCGACGCAGACCTGGTGCGCGAACTGGTGCTGGACGTGTTCCGCGGGCACCCGGGGATGCTGGAGGCACCGGCACCGTCAGTGCTGATCGACGGCATCAGCGACAAGGGCCAGGTGATGTTCAATGCCACCGGCTTCGTGGCCTCGCCACGCCAGGCGGCGGGCGTGCGCAGCGCGCTGCTGTTCGAGATCCTGCGCCGGCTGCGCCAGCTCGAAATCCGGATGGTCTAACCGCCCGGTCAGCCCACCAGGCGCAGGCGCAGTTCCTTGGGCAGGGCGAACACCATGCTCTCCGGCTCGCCGTCCAGCTCGCCGACCCGGCCTGCGCCCAGTTCGCGCAGGCGTTCGATCACCCCATCCACCAGCACCTGCGGCGCCGAGGCACCTGCGGTCAGGCCGATGTGTTGCTTGCCTGCGACCCAGGCCGGATCGATCTCATGCGCGCCATCGATCAGGTAGGACTCCACGCCCTCGCGCCGGGCCAGTTCGGCCAGGCGGTTGGAATTGGAGCTGTTGGGCGAACCGACCACCAGCACCAGGTCGCAGCGCGTGGCCAGTTCGCGCACCGCGTCCTGGCGGTTCTGGGTGGCATAGCAGATGTCGTCATGGCGCGGCCCCTGGATCGCCGGGAAGCGCTGCTGCAATGCTTCGATGATGCCGCGGGTGTCGTCCACCGACAGCGTGGTCTGGGTGGTGTAGGCCAGGTTGTCCGGCTGCCCGACTTGCAGGCTGGCGACCCCGTCGATGTCCTCGACCAGGTGGATGGCGCCGCGCCCGGACTCGCGTTGCCACTGCCCCATCGTGCCTTCCACCTCCGGATGCCCGGCATGGCCGATCAGCACCACGTCGCGGCCGGCGCGGCAGTGGCGGCTGACTTCGAAATGCACCTTGGTCACCAGCGGACAGGTGGCATCGAACACCTTCAGTCCGCGGCTCTCGGCTTCCTCGCGCACCGCGCGCGACACCCCGTGGGCACTGAAGATCACCGTGGCGCCGTCCGGCACCTCGTCCAGCTCTTCCACGAACACCGCACCGCGGGCCTTGAGGTCGTCCACCACGAAGCGGTTGTGCACGACCTCGTGGCGCACGTAGATCGGCGCACCCAGGGTCTCGATGGCGCGCTTGACGATCTCGATGGCGCGATCGACGCCGGCGCAGAAGCCACGCGGGTTGGCAAGGATGACGTCCATGGCCGCAGTCTACTCCCTGCCCTTGCGCTTGCCGTCAAGCAGTCCGAACACGGCGATGCCGATCGCCCCGCCGACGATGGCCGCATCGGCGATGTTGAACGCCGGCCAGTAATGCCCGCGCCAGTGCCACTGGATGAAATCGATCACGTGGCCGTGGATCAACCGGTCGATCACGTTGCCCAGCGCGCCGCCGATCACCAGCGCGTACGGCAGCGCCTGGCGCCAGTCGCCACGCGGGGTGCGCCACAGCCACCAGCCCAGCAGGCCGCTGATGGCGAAGGCCAGCGCGGTGAAGAACACCGTCTGCCAGCCCCCGGCATCGGCCAGGAAGCTGAAGGCCGCGCCGGTGTTGTAGGTGCGGTACCAGTTCCAGAACCCGTCGATCACCGGCACCGCGGTGTACTCGGGCAGGCTGGACAGCACCCAGGCCTTGCTCCACTGGTCCAGCACGATGACCGCCACCGACAGCAGCAGCCACGCCATGGCATTGGGCCTGGGACGGGGGGTGGCCATGTTCAGAACCACCGCCGCACTTCGCCCGCGCCTTCGATGTTGGACACGCAGCGGCCACACAGCTGCGGATGTGCCGGCGCCACGCCGACATCGGCGCGGTGGTGCCAGCAGCGCACGCACTTGGCCTTGCTGGTGGGCTGGGCGTTGACGAAGATGTCGTCGGTCTGCGCCGGCACTACTGCCACGTCGCCGCTGATGAACAGGAAGCGCAGCTCCTCGGCCAGCGGTTGCAGCCGCGCGGCGACCTCGCTGCCGGCGGTGACGGTGATCTCGGCCTCCAGCGCCGCACCGATCTGGCCATTGGCGCGCATCGGCTCGAGCACCTTGGCCACCTGTTCACGCAGGGCCAGCAGCCGGTCGAAGTCGGCAGCCGCCAGCGGCGCATCGTCCGGCAACGGCGCCAGGCCGTCGTACCAGGTGGCGAACAGCACGTTGCCGGCGCGCTCGCCACCGTCGGTGGCCGCGGGCAGGTAGCCCCACAACTCGTCGGCGGTGAAGCTGAGCACCGGCGCAATCCAGCGCACGAACGCCTCGGCGATGCGGTACATCGCGCCCTGGGCACTGCGCCGGCCGCACGAATCCTCGCCCATGGTGTACAGGCGGTCCTTGGTCACGTCCAGGTACAGCGAGCCCAGGTCGACGCTGCAGAAGTTCAGCAGCGCCTGCACGATGGCGGCGAAGTCGTAGCGCTCGTAGGCTTCCTTGATCCTTTCCTGAACTTCCCAGGCCCGGTGCACGATCCAGCGGTCCAGCGCGACCATTTCGTCCAGCGGAAGCAGGTCGCGCGCCGGGTCGAAACCATCCAGGTTGGCGAGCAGGAAACGTGCGGTGTTGCGCAGGCGCCGGTAGGCGTCGGCATTGCGCTTGAGGATCTCCTGCGACAGCGACATCTCGTTGCTGTAGTCGGCCGAGGCGATCCACAGGCGCAGGATGTCCGCGCCCAGGGTCTTCATGATGTCCTGCGGCTCGATGCCGTTGCCCAGCGACTTGGACATCTTGCGGCCGTGTTCGTCCACGGTGAAGCCGTGGGTCAGGCACTGCCGGTAGGGCGCGGCCTTGTCGATGGCCACCCCGGTCAGCAGCGAGGACTGGAACCAGCCGCGGTGCTGGTCCGAACCTTCCAGGTACAGGTCGGCCGGCTTGCCCAGGCCGCGTTCGCGCAGCACGCACTCGTGGGTCACGCCCGAATCGAACCAGACATCGAGGATGTCGGTGATCTTCTCGTAGTCGGCCGCCTCGGCACCCAGCAGCTCGGAAGGATCGAGCGTGTACCACACGTCCACCCCGCCCTGCTCCACCCGCTGCGCGACCTGGCCCATCAGCTCGCTGCTGCGCGGATGCGGTTCGCCGGTTTCCCGGTGCACGAACAGGGCGATCGGCACGCCCCAGGTGCGCTGGCGCGAGATGGTCCAGTCCGGGCGGCCCTCGACCATGCCGGCGATGCGCGCCTTGCCCCACTCCGGGTACCACTTGACCGTATCGATGGCCGCCAGCGCGTCGGCGCGCAGGTTGGCCTGTTCCATGGAGATGAACCACTGCGGGGTGGCCCGGAACGCGATCGGGGTCTTGTGACGCCAGCAATGCGGGTAGCTGTGTTCGAGCCTGCTGAAGGCCAGCAGCGCACCGCTGGCGCGCAGCACCTCCACGATGGCGTCGTTGGCCTTCCAGATGTGCTGGCCGGCCAGTTCCACGCCAGCGGCGGCCGGCGTGGACGGCAGGTACACGCCGCGGCCATCGACCGGGTTGAGCTGGGCGGCGGAATAGCGGTCAAGCAGGCCGTAGGCCTTGCCGACCACGTAGTCGTCCTGGCCGTGGCCGGGCGCGGTGTGCACCGCGCCGGTGCCGTCCTCGGCCGACACGTGCGCGCCCAGGATCAGCGGGATGTCGCGCTCGCGGTAGAACGGATGGGCCAGCAGCAGGTTTTCCAGCGCAGCGCCGCGGGCCCGGCCATGCACGCTGACACCGGCCACGCCGTAGCGCTGCAGCGCCCGCTCGGCCAGCGCGTCGGCCAGCACCAGCCAGCGGCGCCGGCCCTCGTGCGCCGGGCCCTCGACCAGGGCGTAGTCCAGTTCCGGGCCCAGCGACACCGCCAGCGAGGCCGGCAGCGTCCACGGCGTGGTGGTCCAGATCGGCACCGCGACTTCCACGTCCGCCGGCACCTGCACGCCGAAGGCCGCACCCAGCGCCTGCGCATCGCGCGCCGCGTAGGCCACGTCCACCGCCGGCGACACCTTGTCCTGGTATTCGATCTCCGCCTCGGCCAGCGCCGAGCCGCAGTCGAAGCACCAGTGCACCGGCTTCACCCCGCGGGTCAGGTGGCCGTTGTCCACCACCCTGGCCAGGGCGCGGATCTCGTTGGCCTCGAAACGGAAATCCAGGGTCTGGTACGGATGGTCCCAGTCACCGATCACGCCCAGGCGCTTGAAGTCCTTGCGCTGCAGTTCGATCTGCGACTGCGCGTACTCGCGGCACTTCTGCCGGAACTCCACCGCGTCGAGCTTGACCCCGACCTTGCCGTACTTCTTCTCGATCGCGATCTCGATCGGCAGGCCATGGCAATCCCAGCCCGGGATGTAGGGCGCGTCGAAGCCGGCCAGGTAGCGCGACTTGACGATGATGTCCTTGAGGATCTTGTTGACCGCATGGCCCAGGTGGATGGCGCCGTTGGCATACGGCGGGCCATCGTGCAGCACGAACAGCGGCCGCCCCCTGGCATTGGCGCGCAGCTGCGCGTACAGGTCCTGCGCCTCCCAGCGCGCCAGGGTGTCCGGCTCGCGTTTGGGCAGGTCGCCGCGCATCGGGAAATCGGTGGCGGGCAGGTGCAGGGTGGCTTTGTAGTCCTGGGTCACGCCGTGGCTCGCAAGGGTTCGGATTGGGAAAGGATGCGACGCGCGTCAACGGCGTCGCGGTGCATCTGCGCGGTCAGCGTCGCCAGATCGGGGAACTTCTCCTCGTCGCGCAGCCTGGCGACGAACTCGACTTCCAGGTGGCGCCCGTACAGGTCGCCATCGAAGTCGAACAGGTGCGCCTCCAGCAACGGCTCGACCCCGTCGACCGTGGGCCGGGTGCCGAAGCTGGACACCGACGGCCAGCACTGCCGCCCGCCATCCACCTCGCCATGCACCCGGGTGGCATAGATGCCCGACAGCGCCGGCGTGGCCGGGAAGCGCAGGTTGGCGGTGGGGAAGCCCAGGGTGCGCCCGAGCTGGCGCCCGCGCACCACCCGCCCGCCGATCGTGTAGGGACGCCCGAGCAGCGCCGCCGCGTGGGCGAACTCGCCGCCGCGCAGCGCTTCGCGGATCCGCGTGCTCGACACGCGCTCGCCATGCACGTGCACCGGCTCGATCTCGCCGGCGGCAAAGCCCAGCTCCCCGCCCATCGCCCGCAACAGCGCCAGGTCACCACCACGGCGGTGGCCGAAGCGGAACTCCGGCCCGATCCAGACCTCGCGCGCGCCCAGCCGGCCAACCAGCACCCGCTGCACGAACGCCTGCGCCGGCATCGCCGCCAGCGCCGCGTTGAAACGCAGCAGGCCCAGCCGCTCCACGCCCAGCGCCAGCAGGCCGCCGATGCGCGCACGCGGCAGGGTCAATCGCGGCGGCGGGTTGTCGCGTCCGAAGAATTCGCGCGGCAGCGGCTCGAAGCTCAGCGCCACCGCCGGCACCCCCAGGGCCTGCGCGCGCGCCACCGCGTGGCGCACCAGCGCCTGGTGGCCCAGGTGGAGGCCGTCGAAGGCGCCGATGCAGACCACGCTGCCGCGCGGGCACAGCGACCCGCCATCGACGTCACGAAACAGCCTGTTCATCGCCGGGAGTATACCGGGCCAGGCCTTGCTCAAGGCCCGCGCAGGTGGCGCAGGCGCAGGCCGGTGGCCAGCATCACCAGGCCGTAGGCGGCGGCGCCGGCCGCCACCGCCGCCAGCAGCCAGGTCCAGCGCCAGGGCACGGTCAGTGCCGTCCAGTCCCCGACCCATCCGCGCACGGCCAGCACCGCCGCGGCCATGGCCAGCAGCCCCACGGCGATCCGCGCCAGCCAGCGCCACCAGCCCGGCTCGGCCTGGTACAGCCCGCGCCGGCGCAGGCTGCGCCACAGCAGCAGCGCATTGAGGATGCCGGCACAGGCGGTGGCCGCGGCAATGCCGACATGGGCCGCTTCGACCCCGGTCTTCCACAGCGGCGTGACCAGGGCCACGGTCAGCACCACATTGGCCGCCACCGTGGCCACCGCCACCCACATCGGCGTGCGCGTGTCCTGGCGGGCGAAGAACGCCGACAGCAGCACCTTGCTCAGCATGAAGGCCGGGATGCCAAAGCTCATCGCGGTCAGGCTGGCCCCGACCATGCGCGTGTCGTGGGAAGTGAAGCGGCCGTAGCGGAACAGCGAGGCGGTCAGCGGCTCGGCCAGCAGGGCCAGGCCCAGCGCGGCCGGCAGCCCGACCAGCAGCACCAGCCGCAGGCCCCAGTCCAGCGATTTCGAATAGCCCGCCGCATCGGCGTCGGCATAGTTGCGCGACAGCTGCGGCAGGATCACCGTGCCGATGGCCACCCCGAACAGGCCCAGCGGCAGCTCGGTCAGGCGGTCGGAGTAGTACAGCCAGGACTGCGCCTGGACCACCAGCAGCGAGGCGAAGATCGTGCCCACCAGCAGGTTGATCTGCGCCACCGAGGAGGAAAAGATCGTCGGCAGCATCAACTTGAACACCTTGCGCACGCCCGGGTGGCCGAAGCCCAGCCGGAACCGCGGACGCAGCCCCAGCCGCCCCATCGCCGGCCACAGCAGCAGCATCTGCGCCGCGCCACCGCCGAACACGCCCCAGGCCAGCGCCTTCTCCGGCGGCGCCACCCGGCCGGCCAGCAGCAGCATGGCCGCGATCACCGCCAGGTTGTGCAGCACCGGGGTGAAGGCCGGCAGGCCGAAGCGGCGGAAGGTATTGAGTACGCCCCCGGCCAGGGCGGTCATGGAAATGAACGCCAGATAAGGGAAGGTGATCCGCAGCATCTGCGCGGTCAGGGTCACCAGCTCCGAATCGCGGCCGGCGAACAGCAGGAACAGCCGCGCGATCCACGGCGCCAGCAGCATGCCCAGCCCGGTCACCACCAGCACCGCCGCCAGCAGGGCGCCGGCGACATGGTCGAGGAAATCCTGCACGGCGCGGTCGTCGCCGTTGCGTTTCAGGTCGGTCAGCACCGGCACGAAGGCCGCAGAAAACGAGCCTTCGGCGAAGATCCGGCGCAGGTAGTTGGGGATCCGGTAGGCCACCACGAAGGCGCTGACCGCCGGCCCGGCACCGAACAGGCTGGCCTGCAGCCAGTCGCGCAGGTAGCCGGCGATGCGCGAGAGGAAGGTCATCGCGCTGAAAACGGCCGTGGAGCGCAGCAGCCGGTTGCCGCTCATCGGCCCGGCCCCGGGCCCCGGGCGGGGGAGTTGACCCAAGTGCTTGAATCCGCCATAATTTCGCGTTCGCTGTATCCCATCACACGTTCACCCAGTTTTTCAGGAATTCACCCTCGTGGCCAACATCAAGTCCGCCCAGAAGCGCGCCAAGCAGACCGTCGTGCGCAACCAGCGCAACACCGCCCAGCGCTCGCAGCTCCGTACCGCCGTCAAGAAGGTCCTCAAGGCCCTGGACGCCAACGATGTCGCCGGCGCCGAGGCGGCCTTCGCCACCGCCCAGCCGCTGCTGGACCGCTTCAGCTCGCGCGGCCTGATCCACAAGAACAAGGCCGCCCGCCACAAGTCGCGGCTGAACGACCGGATCAAGGCGCTCAAGGCCGCCTGATCCCGGGCCGCCGGCGCAGGGCATCGCCCGTGCGCCGGCCTCCGGACAGGCTGCACCTGCGGAAAACCCGGCTACGGCCGGGTTTTTCGTGTTCGCCCGTTGAGGCATGTTTCAGCCCCGTGCCTGGGCGTCGGCCTCGGCCTCGGCCTCGGCCCGCGCGGCCTTTTGCCGGTCCAGGAAGGCCATCACCTCCAGCATGATCGGCCAGGTCCCCTCGCGGCCCAGCGCCGACACCAGGAACCAGGGCTGCTCCCAGCCCAGCTCGGCCACCACCTGGGCAGCGCGTTCGGCCGCCTCGTCCTCGAACATCAGGTCGGCCTTGTTCAGCACCAGCCAGCGTGGCTTGGCCAGCAGTTCCGGGTCGTGCTTGCCCAGCTCATGCTCGATCGCGCGCACCTGCTCGGCCGGCGCGATTTCCACCCCGCCTTCCATCGGCACGATGTCGACCAGGTGCAGCAGCAGGCCGGTGCGCTGCAGGTGGCGCAGGAACTGCGCGCCCAGCCCGGCGCCCTCGGCCGCACCTTCGATCAGACCGGGGATGTCGGCGATCACGAAGCTGCGATGCGGCTCGACACTGACCACACCCAGGTTCGGGTACAGGGTCGTGAACGGATAGTCGGCCACCTTTGGCGTGGCCGCCGACACGGCGCGGATGAAGGTGCTCTTGCCGGCGTTGGGGAAGCCCAGCAGGCCCACGTCGGCCAGCAGCTTCAGCTCCAGGCGCAGGGTGCGCTGCTCGCCCACCTCGCCCGGCGTGGCCTGGCGCGGCGAACGGTTGACCGAACTCTTGAAGTGCATGTTGCCCAGCCCGCCCTTGCCGCCGCGGGCCACCAGCAGGCGATCGCCATGCCGGGTCAGGTCGCCGATCACCTCGTCGGTATCGACGTTGGTGACCACGGTGCCCACCGGCACGGTGACGACCTTGTCCTCGCCACCCTTGCCGTACATCTGCCGGCCCATGCCGTTCTCGCCGCGTTGGGCCTTGAAGCTGCGCTCGTGGCGGAAATCGACCAGGGTGTTGAGGTTCTCGTCGGCCTGCAGCCACACGCTGCCGCCGTTGCCGCCGTCGCCGCCGTCCGGGCCGCCCATCGGGATGAACTTCTCGCGACGGAAACCGACGCAGCCGTTGCCGCCGTTGCCGGCAGTCACTTCGATTTGCGCTTCGTCGACGAGCTTCATGGGGATGGGGCCAGGGAATCGATTGGATGGGAGTGGGATCGTGGAAGGGTAACCGGAATCGCCGCGCCGGTTTCGCGCCTGCCGAAACGAAAAACCCCGCCGGAGCGGGGCCTTTCGCTGCGTCTGTCCTGCTTGAAGGCGTGCCGCGCGCGAAGCGCGGCGCCGCGATCAGGCTTCGGTGACAACGCTGACGGTGCGACGCTTGGCCGCGCCCTTGACGGCGAACTCGACCTTGCCGTCAACCAGCGCGAACAGGGTGTGGTCGCGCCCCAGGCCCACGCCGGCGCCCGGATGGAACTGGGTGCCGCGCTGGCGCACGATGATGTTGCCCGCTTCCACGGCCTGGCCGCCGAACAGCTTCACGCCCAGGTACTTGGGGTTGGAGTCGCGGCCGTTGCGGGTGGAACCGCCTGCCTTTTTATGTGCCATGACTGCTTCTCCTTACTTGTTGCCGGAACCGGAAATTCCGGTGATCTCGATTTCGGTGTAGTACTGGCGATGGCCCTGCCGCTTCATGTGGTGCTTGCGGCGGCGGAACTTGATGATCCGGACCTTGTCGGCGCGGCCATGGGCCACGACCGTGGCGGTCACGCTGGCGCCCTTGAGGGCGTCGCCGACCTGGATGCCGTCGCTGTCGCCCAGCAACAGGACATCGTCGAACTTGATCTCGCTGCCGGCCTCGGCCTCGAGCTTCTCGACGCGGAGCGTTTCGCCCTGCGCCACGCGGTACTGCTTACCGCCGGTGACCACTACTGCGTACATGATGGAGCCTCTGGGTTCTGTAGTTATTCTTGGATCCACCCGCCATCGAGGGCGGACAGAAGCGGAATTGTAATGGGAAACAGGGACTTGGCGCAACCGGCCAGATTCCCCTGCCCCTCTTGTCGCCACACAGGCGGCCGGGCGGCCCGAAGGGGCCGACGGCAGCTACCCGGCGACTGCCTGCGCCTGCCCCGGGCACCGAATACCTTGCTTGAAATCAATGACTTGCCATGGCCATTCAGCCGCAGGCCGCCAACTCCTCGCGCACCACCTGGCGCAAGGTGGCTTCGAGGGTTTCCCGCTCCAGCGACTGGCGCAACGCCTGGTTGATGAGCGTCTGGTAACCCCGTTCGCCCGCCTTGGCCTTGAACGCAGCCAGCACATCGCCATCGACCAGGATCGTGATGCGCTGCTTGCCACCCAGTTGCGCACGGGCCGCCGCCTGCCACTCGGTCTTGTCCACGTCCTTGCCGGCCACGCGGTACTTCGCCCGCGCCCAATCCGCATCCGTGATCGGCCGCGCGTCGTCAGACGCCCGCTTCGAGGTAGTACCGGTCTTTTTCATGTCTTTCCGCTTCCCGCATCGAAATCACGCGGATC
>JAGOWL010000150.1 GCA_018060215.1 Pseudoxanthomonas sp. | reverse complement strand
GCAGTTTGTCGGCTTCGGGGGGAGCCGCGGCAGTGCGGGGATCGGGCGCATCGCCTGGTTGCGCCGTCCCTGGCTCCAACAGGCGAGCGCAGGCCATCCATGGCCTGCTTGCGCCCGATCCCCGCACTGCCGCGTCTTTCGCCAACTGGGTGTCCGTGGCTTCGTGGATGCCGGCTCCGGCATGCCCCGCCGAAGCGAAAAACGCCACGCCGCGAAGGACGCCGCTGCAAGGGGATTTCGTCCGAGCGGATCGCGTTTGTGTGGAGCCCGGATGTACCGCGCCCGCGTGTTGGAGCAGGACGCGGAACCACGCGGCGGACGAAATCCCCTTGTAGCGGCGGCCCCACCCGAAGCCGAGCCTTTGGCTCTCGCCTTGCAGCGACGGCCCACCCATGCCTCCTCAATTGGGAGAAGATCCACGAAAAAAGGCGGCCATCGGCCGCCTTCTTTCCCTGCTGCACTCCCGCCTTACTTCATGCGGTAGGTGATGCGGCCCTTGGTCAGGTCGTAGGGCGTCATCTCCACCTTCACCTTGTCGCCGGTGAGGATGCGGATGTAGTTCTTGCGCATGCGGCCGGAGATGTGGGCAATGATCTCGTGCCCGTTCTCCAGGCGAACCCGGAAGGTGGTGTTGGGCAGCGTCTCGGCGACGGTGCCTTCAAACTCGATGGAGTCGTCTTTCGACATGCGGTGGCAGCTGTGTTCGACAGGGGCGAAAGGCGGGCATTCTACGCGAACCGGGCCGGAAAGGCAAAAATGCGTTAATCGGCCGCGGTCGCGGCCTTGGCCGCGCCGGCCAGGGCGGCGACCGGCTGCGCGCCGAAGGCCTCGCGCCAGCTGCCCTCGCGTCCGGGCTGGTCCACCAGCGCCTGCACCTGCTCCAGGAACTGCCGGCGCGGCCAGGATTCGGCCCCCAGGCTGCGCAGGTGGGGATTGTCGACCTGGGCGTCGATCAGCGGCCAGCCCCAGTGGTGCAGGCGCCGCGCCAGCGCGGCCAGGGCCAGCTTGGAGCCGCCCGGGCGGGCGGAGAACATGCTTTCGCCGAAGAACATCCGGCCCACCGCCACCCCGTAGATGCCGCCGGCCAGTTCGCCATCGTCGTCCAACACCTCCACCGAGTGGGCGTGCCCGAGCCGGTGCAGGCGGGCATAGGCCTGGCGCATCTCTGGAAGGATCCAGGTGCCGTGCTGGCCCGGGCGTGGGCTGCTGGCGCAGGCGGCCACCACCGCATCGAAGGCGGTATCGGCGCACACCAACCAGTCGCTGGCACGCAGGCTGCGGCGCAGGCGCGTGGACAGGTGCACCGCATCGGTACGGAACAGCGTGCGCGGATCCGGGCTCCACCACAGGATCGGCTGGCCCTGCGAGTACCAGGGGAAGATGCCGTGCCGGTAGGCGGCCAGCAGGCGCGGCGGCGACAGGTCCCCGCCCACCGCCAGCAAGCCGTCGGGGTGGCGCAGGGCCTGCTCCACCGGCGGGAACGGGGCGGCAGGATCGGCCGACAGCACGGTGGGATGGCGGGACATGCGCGGATTGTGCCGGCAGCAGGCGCCGCTGGGGCGGTTCAGGCCGGGGCGCGGAACGGACCGTGGCCGGCCAGGCCGGTCGCATAGCGACGCACCGATGCGGCTTCTTCGGCGCACCACGGACCCAGGGCCTGGCGGAATCGGGCATCGCCGATCCAGTGGCGGCTGCGCACTTCGGTGGGCAGGAAGCCGCGCGCCAGCTTGTGCTCGCCCTGGGCGCCGGGTTCGAAGCGCGCCAGACCCTGTTCCAGGCAGTACTCGATGCCCTGGTAGTAGCAGGTTTCGAAATGCAGGCCGGGCAGGGTGGCGTCGGCACCCCAGTAGCGCCCGTACAAGGCGTCGCCGCCACGCAGGCAAAGCGCGCCGGCGACCGGCTTGTCGCGATAGTAGGCCAGTATTATCAATATATTGCGAGGCATTGTTCGTGCGATATGACCAATGAATTCCCGGGTCAGGGCCGGCCAGTTGCCGTACTCGCCGAAGGTCTGCAGGTAGAAGTGGTGGATGGCGTCGAGTTCGGCTGCGCCGGCCTGGTCGCCCTGCAGGCGCCGGAACACCAGGCCGCTGCGGGCCACCCGGGCCCGCTCCTGGCGGATGTTCTTGCGGTGCTTGTGGTCCATCGCCGCCAGGAAGGCGTCGAAGTCGGCCCAGCCGTCGCGGTTGCTCCAGTGGTACTGCACATCGATGCGTGCCAGCCAGTCCGGGCCGAACAGGGCATCTTCGTCTTCGGTGTGGAAGTTGACATGGGCCGAGGACAGCCCGGCTGCCGCGGTGCGCTCACCGATGGCGGCCAGCAGGGCGGCCCGTGCAGCGGGGTCACGGGCCAGCAGGCGCGGACCGGTCACCGGCGAGTAGGGCACGGCGAACAGCCACTTGGGGTAGTAGTCCATGCCGTGGCTGGCCCAGGCATGGGCCCAGGCGTGGTCGAACACGAACTCGCCGTGCGAGTTGTGCTTGAGGTAACCCGGTGCGGCCGCGACCAGGCGTTCGCCCTCCCACAGGCTGAGGTGGCGCGGACTCCAGCCCCGGTCCGCGCGCAGGCAGCCGTGCTGCTCCAGGCCCTGCAGGAATGCGTGCGCCACGAACGGATTGGCGCCGTCATGCAGGGCATCCCATTGCCCGGCCTGCACCGACGACAGCGCATCGAGCTGGCGCACCTGCAGGCGGCTCATGGGATCGTGGCCATTGCCCGGCACCGCCCGCGCGCCCGGGCCCGGCTCATGCCCGGCGCCCGGGCCGCGACCGGCAGCCGGCAGCGGGCGTCAGTGGCCTTCGTCCAGGAAGCGTTCGGCGTCCAGGGCGGCCATGCAGCCGAAACCGGCCGAGGTGATGGCCTGGCGATAGACCTGGTCGGCCACGTCGCCGGCGGCGAACACGCCCGGGATGCTGGTCTGGGTGGCATTGCCTTCCAGCCCGGTGTGGATGGTCAGGTAGCCGTTGCGCATGGCCAGCTGGCCATCGAACAGCTGGGTGTTGGGGTGGTGGCCGATGGCCACGAAGAAGCCGTGCGCGGCGATGTCGCGGGTGCTGCCGTCGAGCACGGATTTCACCCGCACCCCGGTCACCCCGGCCTCATCGCCCAGCACCTCGTCCACGGCGTGGTGCCAGACCGCCTCGATCCTGCCGGCCTCGATCTTCGCGAACAGCTTGTCCTGCATGATCTTTTCCGCCCGCAGGGTGTCGCGGCGATGGACCAGGTAGACCTTGCGGGCGATGTTGGCCAGGTACAGGGCCTCTTCCACCGCGGTGTTGCCGCCGCCGACCACCACCACGTCCTGGTCCTTGAAGAAGAACCCGTCGCAGGTGGCGCAGGCCGACACGCCACGGCCCTTGAACTTCTCCTCCGACTCGATGCCCAGGTACTTGGCGGTGGCGCCGGTGGCGATGATCAGGGCATCGCAGGTGTAGGTGGCGTTGTCGCCGGACAGGGTGAACGGCCGCTGGGACAGGTCGGCGGTGTGGATGTGGTCGAACACCACTTCGGTATCGAAGCGCTCGGCATGGGCCTGCATCCGCGCCATCAGGTCCGGGCCCATCAGCCCGTGGGCGTCACCGGGCCAGTTGTCGACCTCGGTGGTGGTCATCAGCTGGCCACCCATCTGCATGCCGGTCACCAGCAGCGGCTTGAGGTTGGCGCGGGCGGCGTAGACCGCGGCGGTCCAGCCGGCCGGGCCGGAACCAAGAATGAGCAGGCGCGTGTGTCGGGTGGTCATGTGTGCAGGGCACCAGGGTTCAGGACACCCCATTGTAGGGCCGACCGCCGGTTGGGCTGTAGCGCGGTGCAACCGGGCGGCGCTAGGCAACCGGGGACAGAACCATTTAGTATCAATGCCTAACGCCGCATTCTGCGAGCGGTTCCAGACACCGATACCCGGATCGAAGTGGCCAAGGCATTGACGGAACGCAGCAAGCCCAGTCGTGGCGCAGGCGCACGCGACGGGCAGGACGCGGGCAACCCGCGCCGGCAGCGGCTGTGGCGCGATCTTGCGCTGATCGTGATCGCGCCGCTGCTGCTGTACCTGCTGGCCTGCCTGGTCAGCTATTCGCCCGATGATCCCAGCGGTTCCAACAGCGGCAGTGTCACCGGGCAGGTCCACAACCTCGGCGGCCTGGCCGGCGCCTGGATCGCCGACCTGCTGTTCCAGTTGCTCGGCTATGCGGCCTTCACCTTGCCGGTGATCCTGGGCGCGGTGGCCTGGATCGCCCTGTTCGGCCTGGGCGAGGAGGACGAACTGGGGCCGGCCCTGCGCCTGGTCGGCCTGGTGGGTTTCCTGATCGCCCTGACCGGCATGCTGGATCTGCGCCTGTACATCGGTGACTACGCCCAGGCCGGTGGCTGGATCGGCCGCCTGGTCGGGCGCTCGCTGTCGGCCGGGATCGGCCCGCTGGGTTCAAGCCTGTTCCTGGTCGTGCTGCTGCTGGTGTCGGTGACCCTGGCCACCGGCCTGTCCTGGTTCGCGGTGATGGAGCGGATCGGCGCCGGCGTGCTGGCGCTGCCGGAACTGCTGCGGCGCAAGACCCGCCAGGCCGAGGAATGGAAGCGCACCCGCGACCTGCGCGAGGAGCGCGAGGAAGTGCGCAAGACCGATGCGGTCAAGCAGGCCCGGCGCGAGCCGGTGCGGATCGAGCCGCCGCCAGCGCCGGTGGTGGAGAAGAGCGAGCGGGCCAAGCGCGAAACCCAGATTCCCCTGTTCCACGGTACCGGCGGTACGCCCGACGGCCTGCCGCCGCTGTCGCTGCTGGACGATCCCAAGCCGCAGACCCGGGGCTATTCGGAGGAGACCCTGGAAGCGCTGTCGCGCCAGATCGAGTTCAAGCTCAAGGACTTCCGCATCGACGTGCAGGTGGTGGGCGCCTACCCGGGCCCGGTGATCACCCGTTTCGAGATGGAGCCGGCGCCGGGGGTCAAGGTCAGCCAGATCAGTTCGCTGGACAAGGACATCGCCCGCGGCCTGTCGGTCAAGTCGGTGCGCGTGGTCGATGTGATCCCGGGCAAGTCGGTGATCGGCCTGGAGATCCCCAACACCAGCCGGGAAATGATCTTCCTGTCCGAGCTGCTGCGCTCCAGGGAATACGACAAGTCCGCCAGCGTGCTGACCCTGGCCCTGGGCAAGGACATCGCCGGCCGCCCGACCGTGGCCGACCTGGCGCGCATGCCGCACCTGCTGGTGGCCGGCACCACCGGCTCGGGCAAGTCGG
>JAGOWL010000149.1 GCA_018060215.1 Pseudoxanthomonas sp. | reverse complement strand
GGGGCTTGAGCTTCTGCACGCGGTAGAAGGTGTGGTCGCCGATGGTGGCCACCTGGTAGGAGTTGCTCCAGCTCGGGCTGGCGATGGCGTGGGCGGCGAAGTGGCTGGCGCCGGGCACGATCTCGCGGCGCTGGCCGACCGGCAGGGCCCAGTTGCGCTCGGCGCGCAGGGCCACGTCGACCGAACGATCCCAGGCCTTCTGGTTGGCCAGGCGGGTGTTGGGCGAAACGATGGTGGGCGCGAACTGCTTGCGCGCGGTGACCACGTCGCACATCGAGTCGCCCCACAGGCCGCTGTCGCGGCGGCGCAGGGCCACCTCGGCCACCGCTTCCTGGCCGCGCACGCTCTGGTCGCGGGCCTCCAGGTACACGGTGGTGCTCAGGCACAGCGAGTCGGCGGCCGGCTGCGGCAGCAGTTGCGACAGCCAGAGGATCCAGGCCAGCTTCATGCGATTTCTCCTTGCTCCGTCTGCGCGGCACCCCGGATCCTTCCCGTCGGGGGAGGGCGGCGTCACCACGGGGCGTGATGGGGAGGCGGCCGGATGTCCACGGGCCGCCCGTTGCCGGCGAATCTGGTGGGCCGGCGGGACCCGCCAAGAGGGGCAGGTCGGAACTGGCGCGCAAGATAGGGGCCGGTTTCCGAACTCGGACTGAACGCTTGGGCTTGACAGGTGGGCCGGAAACGGGGTCGGAATCCGTGGCCGGCGACTGGAATTGCCCGTGGATTCAGTGGCTTCGCTTGTCCGCCCGGTTCCGGCGGCGGCTCACAGCGCGGCGGCCAGCCGGCTGCCCTGGTCGATGGCGCGCTTGGCGTCCAGCTCGGCGGCCACGTCGGCACCACCGATCAGGTGCACCGGCACCGGGGTGCCCAGGGCCAGCAGGGCGTCGTGCAGCTCGCGCCGCGGCTCCTGCCCGGCGCACACCACCACCGTGTCCACCGGCAGCCGGCGTGGCGTGCCGTCAACCTCGATGTGCAGGCCCTGGTCGTCCATGCCCAGGTAGCGGACCCCACCCAGCATGTGCACGCCCTTGGCCTTGAGCGTGGCGCGATGGATCCAGCCGGTGGTCTTGCCCAGGCGCTTGCCCGGGCGGCCCGGGCTGCGCTGCAGCAACCAGACTTCGCGTGCCGGTGCTTCCGGCCGCGGCCGGGCCAGGCCGCCACGGCTGTTGCCGTCGAAATCCACGCCCCATTCGGCGCGCCAGCGCGCCGGGTCCAGGCTGGGCGAGGGACCGTCCTGGACCAGGAATTCGGCCACGTCGAAGCCGATCCCGCCGGCGCCGATGACCGCCACCCGCCGACCGGCCACGACCCGCCCGTTGAGCACGTCCACATAGCCGGCCACCGCCGGATGGTCGGAGCCGGGGAAGCCGGCCTGGCGCGGAACGATGCCGGTGGCCAGCACGATGGCGTCGAAACCGGCCAGCTGCGCCGCCTCCACCCGGGTGTCCAGGCGCAGCTCCACTCCGGTTTCGGTGATGCGCTGGCCGAAGTAGCGCAGGGTCTCGTCGAACTCTTCCTTGCCGGGGATGCGCCTGGCCAGGTTGAACTGGCCACCGATCCGGGCGGCCGCATCGAACAGAGTCACCGCATGCCCGCGCTGGGCGGCCACGGTGGCGCAGGCCAGCCCGGCCGGGCCGGCGCCGACCACCGCGATCCGCTTCGGCGCGGTGGTCGGCAGGTAGTTCAGTTCGGTCTCGGCCGCCGCACGCGGGTTGACCAGGCAACTGGCCCGCCTGTTTTCGAACACATGGTCCAGGCAGGCCTGGTTGCAGGCGATGCAGGTATTGATCGAACGCGCGCGCCCGGCGCGGGCCTTGTTCGGCCACTCCGGATCGGCCAGCAGCGGTCGCGCCAGCGAGACCATGTCGGCCTGGCCGGCGGCCAGGATCGACTCGGCCACCTGCGGCATGTTGATCCGGTTCACCGCCACCAGCGGCACGCCCACATGCGGCTTGAGCCGGGCGGTGATCCCGGCGAAGGCGCCGCGCGGCACCGAGGTGGCGATGGTCGGCACCCGCGCCTCGTGCCAGCCGATGCCCGAGTTGATGATCGTCGCCCCGGCCGCCTCCACCGCCCGGGCCTGGGCCACGATCTCGTCCCAGGCATTGCCGTCTTCCACCAGGTCCAGCAGCGAGAGCCGGTAGATGAGGATGAAGTCCGGGCCGCAGGCCTCGCGCACCTGGCGCACGGTCTCCAGCGCGAAGCGCATGCGCTTTTCCGCACTGCCACCCCAGGCGTCCTGGCGTTTGTTGCTGCGCGGGGCGGTGAACTGGTTGATCAGATAGCCTTCCGAACCCATCACCTCCACGCCGTCGTAACCGGCTTCGCGCGCGCGCGCGGCGGCGCTGGCGAAGGCATTGATCTGCCGCTCCACCCCGCGCGCGGACAGGGCGCGCGGGGTGAACGGGTTGATCGGCGACTTCAGCTTCGACGGCGCCACCTGCAGCGGGTGGTAGCCGTAGCGGCCGGCATGCAGCAGTTGCAGGCAGATCTTCGCGCCCTGTTCGTGGACGGCGCGGGTGACCTGCCGGTGCGGGGCCACTTCCCAGGGCCAGGACAGTTTGCCGCCGAAGGGTGCCAGCCAGCCGACTACGTTGGGGGCGAAGCCACCGGTGACGATCAGCCCGACCCCGCCGGCGGCACGCTCAGCGAAGTAGGCCGCCAGCCGGGGGAAGTCGCGGGCGCGGTCCTCCAGGCCGGTGTGCATCGAACCCATCAGAACCCGGTTGCGCAAGGTGGTGAAACCCAGGTCCAGCGGTGCGAACAGGTGCGGGTAGGGGGTGTCGGCGGCGGGCGTCATGTGCAAATACGCTGGCGTACGGATTGCCCATGGTCAGGGCAAATGCGGTCGTGGGCAAGCGCGGGGGGCGTGCCCCTGGCTCAGGCCCAGCCGGCCAGGACCAGCTTGCCGATCGTGCTGCCCGACTCCATGCGCCGGTGGGCCTGGCGCAGGCCGGTCGCATCGATCGGCCCGAGCACTTCGGTCAGGGGACTGCGCAGCTCACCGGCCTCCACCAGGCTGCCGACCCGGGTCAGGATCCGGTGGTGGTGGATCATGTCGGCGGTGCGAAAGCGCGGCCGGGCAAACATGAATTCCCAGTGGATGCCGATGCATTTGGCCTTGTAGGGATCGCCGATGCGCAGCGCGCCGGTCGGCTCCACGATCAGGCCCACATGGCCCTGCGGGGCCAGCAGTTCGCCCAGCGCGTCCCAGTAGCGGTCGGTGTCGGCCAGGTTCACCGCCGCGTCCACGCTGGCAAAGCCCAGCGCCTGCAGTTGCGGTGCCAGTGGCTGGCGGTGGTCGATGACGTGGTGGGCGCCCATCCGCCGGCACCAGGCCTGGGTCTGCGGCCGCGAAGCGGTGGCGATCACGGTGAAGCCTGCATGCCGGGCCAGCTGGATCGCCATCGAGCCGACTCCGCCGGCGCCGCCGATCACCAGCAGGCTGCGCGTGTTGCCTTCGGCGTCCAAATGGAAGGGCATGCGCTCGAACAGCAGTTCCCAGGCGGTGATCGTGGCCAGCGGCAGGGCTGCCGCCTCGGCGAAGTCCAGCGTGGTCGGCTTGGGGCCGACCAGGCGCTCGTCGACCAGGTGGTACTGGGCGTTGCAGCCGGGGCGGGTGGCGTCGCCGGCGTAATAGACCTCGTCCCCGGGCTGGAACAGTTCCACCTCATTGCCCACCGCCTCGACCACGCCGGCAGCATCGAAGCCCAGCACCCGCGGCTGATCCAGCAGCGCCGGCGCACCGGGCCTGGGGCCGCGCAGCTTGGCGTCCACCGGATTGACCGAGGCCGCCTCGACCCGTACCAGCAGGTCGCGCGGACCGGGCTGGGGGCGCGGCAGGACGATATCCTGCAAGGCCTCGGGATCATCGATGGGCAGATGGCGGCTGAAGGCGACGGCTTTCATCAGGGGACTGGACATGCTGTGATCCTGGTGGGGGCTGGCCCGAGTATGCCGGTCGGGTCCGGAGTGGGGTGGATGGCCGGCGATCCCGGCGGTGTGGGGGCCGGATGGACTCCAGCCTTGGGGACTTGAAATCTCCATTTGTTATGGTACTGTTAACGCTGTCTTCACCTGGTTCCGTCTAGACTTCCGCCCGCAGAATCGTGTGTGTCACAGTCCGCCGGGCTGTTTTGAAGATTCGCCAGATGCTTTGATTGTTGTAGTCTTGTAGAGATGTCTTTAATCACCCCGAATCAGCAAGGAGCTAGATTGATGAACAAGAAACTTCTGACCGCTGCGCTGCTTGGCGGCCTGGCCGTTGCGCAGGCAGCCTCCGCGCAGGAGTTCGACAGCCGCTGGTACCTGACCGGTTCGACTGGCTTCAACTTCCAGGACAGCGACCGCGGCACCTCCGACGCCCCGTTCGTGGGTCTGGGCCTGGGCAAGTTCGTCAGCCCGAACTGGGCCATCGACGGCGAGCTGAACTACCAGAACCCGAACCTGGACAGCAACCGCCACCTGAACTGGAGCCAGTACGGCGTGTCGCTGGACTTCCGCCGCTTCTGGCTGTCGGAAGGCCGCGAGTACAACCCGTACATGGTGTTCGGCGTTGGCTACCAGCGCGCTGAAGAGTCCTTCGACGCGTTCCCGAACCCGGCTTCCCCGGGCCGTCGTGAGCAGGGCAACCTGGCCGCCAAGGTCGGCGCCGGTCTGCAGACCACCTTCGACAGCCGCGTTGCCGTGCGTGCCGAGCTGGCCTACCGCGCCGACTTCGACGACCGCAGCGTCAATGCCCCGACCGAAGACTGGTTCGGTGACCTGCTGGCCACGATCGGCGTCGTGATCCCGCTGGGCCCGGCCCCGGTGGCTGCTGTTGCCCCGGCCCCGGCTCCGGTGGCTCCGCCGCCGCCGCCGCCGCCGCCGGCTCCGATCACCATCGACCTGAAGGGCGTGAACTTCGACTTCGACAAGGCGACCCTGCGTCCTGACGCGCTGGCGATCCTGGGCGATGCCGCCGAGATCCTGCGCCGTTACCCGGAGCTGCGTGTCGAGGTTGCCGGCCACACCGACCTGTGCGGTCCGGAAGCCTACAACCAGAAGCTGTCGGAGCGTCGCGCCAAGACGGTGTATGACTACCTGGCCACCAACGGCATCGATTCCTCGCGCCTGAGCGGTCCGGTCGGCTACGGCGAGAGCCGTCCGCTGGTCTCGACCCCGCAGACCATGCCGGGCTGCAAGAGCGAAGAGAACCGCCGCACCGAGCTGAACG
The DNA here is from genome assembly GCA_018060215.1 of Pseudoxanthomonas sp. GTDB lineage: Bacteria > Pseudomonadota > Gammaproteobacteria > Xanthomonadales > Xanthomonadaceae > Pseudoxanthomonas. The sequence goes on along the minus strand of JAGOWL010000149.1, from coordinate 29 downwards.
TCCAGAACTGATCGGACGCCAAGCTGCAA
>JAGOWL010000148.1 GCA_018060215.1 Pseudoxanthomonas sp. | reverse complement strand
CCCCGTCATACGGCTGTCACAAAAACATCATTTCATAGGCCACATCCGCCGGCACGACCGGCCCAGCCCGAAAGCCTGCCCATGAAATCCTCCCCGGTCCGCCTCCTCGCCCTGTCCCTGGCCACCGCCGTGGCCCTGGCCGCCTGCCAGCCTTCCGGTGATGCCAACACCGCCGCCGGCACCCCGGCCGCGCAAGCCGGCGACGCGCCCGCCGCCGGCGAACAGGTATCCGCGCAGATCTCCGGCGCCGGCGCCTCATTCATCTACCCGCTGGTGTCGAAGTGGTCGGCCGACTACAACGCCACCAGCGGCCACAAGATCAACTACCAGTCGATCGGCTCCGGCGGCGGCATCGCCCAGATCAAGGCCGGCACCGTGGACTTCGGCTCCACCGACAAGCCCCTGCCCAGCGACGAGCTGGCCGCCTCGGGCCTGGGCCAGTTCCCCTCGGCCATCGGCGGCGTGGTCCCGGTGTTCAATCTGGAAGGCATCGAGCCGGGTGCGCTGCGCCTGACCGGCCCGCTGCTGGCCGACATCTTCCTGGGCAAGATTTCCAAGTGGAACGATGCGGCCATCGCCGCGGCCAACCCGGGCCTGGCCCTGCCTGACGAGAAGATCACCATCGTCCACCGCTCCGACGGCTCGGGCACCACCTTCAACTTCAGCAACTACCTGTCCAAGGTCAGCGGCGAGTGGAAGGAGAAGGTCGGCGAAGGCACCTCGCTGCAGTGGCCCGGCGGCGTCGGCGGCAAGGGCAACGAAGGCGTGGCCGCCTACGTCAAGCAGATCAAGGGTGGAATCGGCTACGTCGAGCTGGCCTACGCGCTGCAGAACGCCATGCCCTACGCCTCGCTGCAGAACGCCGCCGGCCAGTGGGTGCAGCCCACCGCCGAGACCTTCGCCGCCGCGGCGGCCAGCGCCGACTGGGCCAACGCCAGCGACTTCAACCTGGTGATCACCAACGCCCCGGGCGAGCAGGCCTGGCCGATCACCGCCACCAACTTCATGCTGATGCACAAGCAGCCCAAGGATCCGGCACGCAGCCAGGCCACCCGCGAATTCTTCAAATGGGCCTTCGAACAGGGCCAGTCCCAGGCCCAGGCGCTGCACTACGTGCCCCTGCCGCCGGAGCTGGTGCAGCAGATCGAGACCTACTGGGCGCAGGAGTTCAATCAAGCCCCCGCCCGATGAACACCACCGCCCTGCCCACGCTCCCCGCCCCGGGCCGACGCGATCTGCGCGACGCCCGCGCCGACCGCATGTTCCACTGGGCGCTGGTGGCCTGCGTGGCCTTCGTGCTGGTCGCCCTGGCCAGCGCCGCGCTGTCCATGCTCTGGGGTGGCCGCCATGCCCTGCAGGCGCAGGGACTGAGCTTCTTCTTTTCGGCCGAATGGAACCCGGTGGAGAACAAGTTCGGCGCCCTGGCGCCGATCTACGGCACCCTGGTCACCGCCCTGATCGCGATGCTGATCGCCGTGCCGGTCAGCTTCGGCATCGCCTTCTTCCTCACCGAAGTGGCGCCGCGCTGGCTGCGCGGGCCGGTAGGCACGGCGATCGAACTGCTCGCCGGCATACCCTCCATCATCTACGGCATGTGGGGTCTGTTCGTGCTGGTGCCGGTGATGACCGTCCACGTCACCCCCTGGCTCAACGACAACCTGGGCACCTTGCCGCTGATCGGCCCGTTGTTCCAGGGCCCGCCGCTGGGCATCGGCATGCTCACCGCCGGCTTCGTGCTGGCGATCATGGTGATCCCGTTCATCTCCTCGGTGATGCGCGAGGTGTTCCTGACCGTGCCCACCCGGCTGAAGGAGTCAGCGTACGCACTGGGCGCCACCCGCTGGGAAGTGAGCTGGGACATCGTCCTGCCCTACACCCGCTCGGCGGTGATCGGCGGCATCTTCCTGGGCCTGGGCCGCGCCCTGGGCGAGACCATGGCGGTGGCCTTCGTGATCGGCAACTCGGTGCGGCTGACCGCCTCGCTGCTGGAGCCGGGCACCACCATCGCCGCCCTGATCGCCAACGACTTCGGCGAGGCCACCGAGACCTACCGCTCGGCGCTGCTGCTGCTGGGCTTCGTGCTGTTCATCGTGACCTTCATCGTGCTGGCGATCGCCCGCTTCATGCTGATGCAGCTTTCGCGCCGGGAGGGCAACTGATGGCCAGCGCATCCGACCGCCTGTACCTGCGCCGCCGCATCACCAACGTGCTGGCGGTGCTGATGGCCTGCGCCACCGCCCTGTTCGGCCTGTTCTTCCTGGGCTGGATCCTGTGGACCCTGGTGGCCAAGGGCATCGGCGGCATCAACTGGGACCTGTTCACCCGCATGACCCCACCGCCGATGGAAGACGGTGGCCTGGCCAATGCCTTCTTCGGCAGCATGGTGATGTGCGTGCTGGCCATCGCCATCGGCACGCCGATGGGGATCGCCGCAGGCACCTGGCTGGCCGAATACGGCAATGCGCGAAAGGCCGGCACGGTGGTTCGCTTCGTCAACGACATCCTGCTGTCGGCACCCTCGATCGTGCTGGGCCTGTTCATCTACACCCTGTACGTGATGCAGACCGGCGGCAACTTCTCCGCCTTCGCCGGCGCACTGTCGCTGGCCTTCATCGTGCTGCCGGTGGTGGTGCGCACCACCGACGAGATGCTGCGGCTGGTGCCGGTACAGATGCGCGAGGCGGCGCTGTCGCTGGGCATCCCGCAGTGGAAGGTGATCGTGCAGGTGCTGTACCGCAGCGCCAGTGCCGGCATCGTCACCGGCATCCTGCTGGCCCTGGCCCGCATCTCCGGCGAGACCGCGCCGCTGCTGTTCACCGCTTTCGGCAACCAGTACTGGAGCACCAACATCATGCAGCCGATGGCCTCGGTGCCGGTGGTGATGAACCAGTTCGCCGCCAGCCCCTACGAGTCCTGGCAGGTCCTGGCCTGGGCCGGCGCACTGGTACTGACCGTGTTCGTGCTGCTGGTCAGCCTGGCTGCCCGCGGCCTCCTGCTGCGCAACAAGATCTCCCATGACTGACCTTGCCCGGAACCTGGCCATGAACGACCCCCAACCCACCGGTGCGCAGACCCCGCAGATGCAGCGCATCGCCGTCTCCAGCCATGCCCCGGCCACCACCAGCGCGGCACAGGTCAAGCTCGCCGCGCGCGGCCTGGACTTCTACTACGACAAGTTCCATGCGCTGAAGAACATCAACCTGGATATCCCCGAGAAGCAGGTCACCGCCCTGATCGGCCCCTCCGGCTGCGGCAAGTCGACCCTGCTGCGCATCTTCAACCGCATCTACGCGCTCTATCCCAAGCTGGAGGCGCGTGGCGAGGTGCTGCTCGACGGCGAGAACATCCTCTCGCCCAAGTACCCGATGAACCGGCTGCGCAGCAAGGTCGGCATGGTGTTCCAGAAGCCGGTGCCGTTCCCGATGACCATCTTCGAGAACGTGGCCTACGGCATCCGCCACCACGAAAAGCTGTCCAGGGCCGAGATGGCCGTGCGCGTGGAGCAGGCCCTGCGCCAGGCGGCGCTGTGGGACGAGGTCAAGGACAAGCTGGGCCAGAGCGCCCTGGGGTTGTCCGGCGGCCAGCAGCAACGCCTGTGCATCGCCCGTGCGGTGGCCCTGCGCCCGGACGTTCTGCTGCTGGACGAGCCGACCTCGGCGCTGGACCCGATCTCCACCAGCCGGATCGAACAACTGGTCGAGGAACTCAAGTCCGACTACACCATCGCCATCGTCACCCACAACATGCAACAGGCCGCGCGCGTGTCCGACTTCACCGCCTTCATGTACCTGGGCGACCTGATCGAACACGACCGCACCCAGGTCATCTTCTCCAGCCCCTCGAAGCAGCAGACCGAGGATTACATCACCGGAAGGTTCGGCTAATGAACAGCACACCACACGAGCACATCGTCAAGAGCTACGACGAAGACCAGCGCCGCATCGTTGAAGACGTGGTGCGCATGGGCCAGGCTGCGGTGGCGCAGCTGGAAGCCGCGCTGGACGTGGTGGAACGCCGCGACGACAGCGCCGCGCGAAGGATCGTGGCCAACGACGAGTCCATCGACGAGTCCGAGCGCCGGATCAGCCATGACGTGATGCTGCTGGCCCTGCGCGGGCCGATGGCGCGCGACCTGCGCGAGATCCTGGCCGGCCTGCGCATCCCGGCCGACCTGGAGCGCATCGGCGACTACGCCGCCAACGTGGCCAAGCGCTCGATCGCGCTCAACACCTCGCCCCCGCTGCCGCACGTGGCCGGACTGCGGGCGCTGGGCCTGCTGGCCGCCGGCCAGGTGCGCCAGGCGCTGCGCGCCTACCGCGAAGGCGACGCCGAGCTGGCCCTGCAGGTGCGCGAGAACGACGCACGCCTGGACGAACAGTACACCGGGCTGTTCCGCGAGCTGTTGACCTACATGATGGAAGACCCGCGCAACATCACTCCGTGCACGCACCTGCTGTTCATGGCCAAGAACCTGGAGCGGATCGGCGACCACGCCACCAACATCGCCGAGAACGTGTGGTTCCTGCACCACGGCGAGCGCCCGCTGCCTCCGCGCGAGAAGCGCGACGACAGCAGCACCACCGGCGCGGCCTGAACCGGGCCGCCACCGCGCTTGCGGGGGTTCCACGCGCGCATAACCTTCGCCGCCCGCGGCGAAGGTAGACTGGCCGTCCGCGCGGCCGGCACACCGCCAGCCGTGCCCCAACCCGGAGCACGCCCCATGTCCAAGCACACCCCCGTCGCGGTTACCCTGGGCACCGCCCTGGCCGGCCTGGCCTTGAGCGGCGCCACCTTCGCCATGCAGCCGCTGGCCCAGGGCTACATGCTCGCCGCGTCCGAGCCGGTGGCCACCACCGAAGCGGCCAAGGCCGAGGAAGGCAAGTGCGGCGAAGGCAAATGTGGCATCGCCCAGGTCGACACCGACAAGGACGGCCGTGTCTCCCGCGCGGAGTTCAACGCCGCCCATCCGGACAAGGCCGCGCAGTTCGCGACCATCGACAGCAACGGCGACGGCTACCTCGACGAGGCCGAGCGCACCGCCCACCACGCCGCCAAGGTGGCCGAAGGCAACTGCGGCGGGAAGAAGGCCGATCCGACCGAAGCCAAGGCCGGCGAAGGCAAGTGCGGTGCCGAGGGCAAGTGCGGCGAAGGCAAGTGCGGCGGGATGGCGTAAGCGCCGGGCTGGGCCTGCGGCGCGCACTGCTCGAGGAGCTGCGCGCCGCACCGGCCGACGCCTTCGATTTCCTGGAATGCGCGCCGGACAACTGGATCGGCGTCGGCGGCCGGCTGGGCGAGG
>JAGOWL010000001.1:7579-44166 GCA_018060215.1 Pseudoxanthomonas sp. | reverse complement strand
CCGACCAGGTGTCCGACACCGTCTCCGACGCGCGCGGCGCCCTGCACCGCATCCTGCACGGCCACGACGACCGCCTGGCGGTGGTGATCGGCCCGTGTTCGATCCACGATCCGGCCGCGGCGATGGAATACGCCCGCCGCCTGCGCCCGTTGCGCGATGCGCTCGGCGATGCGCTGGAGATCGTGATGCGGGTGTATTTCGAGAAGCCGCGCACCACGGTGGGCTGGAAGGGGCTGATCAACGATCCGGACCTGGACGGCAGCTTCGACATCAACAAGGGCCTGCAGCTGGGCCGCACCCTGCTGCGCGACATCAACGCGCTGGGCCTGCCGGCCGGCTGCGAATACCTGGACACGATTTCGCCGCAGTACATCGCCGACCTGGTGGCCTGGGGTGCGATTGGCGCGCGCACCACCGAGAGCCAGATCCACCGCGAGATGGCCTCCGGGCTGTCGTGCCCGGTCGGGTTCAAGAACGGCACCGACGGCAACGTGCGCATCGCCGCCGACGCGGTGATGGCCGCTTCGCATCCGCACCGTTTCCTGGCCGTGACCAAGGACGGGCGCTCGGCGATCGCGGCCACCGCCGGCAATCCGGACTGCCACGTGATTCTGCGCGGCGGCCAGGCGCCCAATTTCGATGCCGCCAGCGTGCAGGCGGCCAGCCAGGTGCTGGCCAAGGCCGGGCTGCCGGCGCGGATCATGATCGACGCCAGCCATGCCAACAGCGGCAAGAATCCGGACAACCAGCCGGCGGTGGTGGAGGACATCGCCGGCCAGCTTGAAGGCGGCGAAACCCGGATCGTCGGGGTGATGGTGGAAAGCCATCTGGTAGGTGGCCGCCAGGACCTGGTCGATGGCCACGCGCTCACCTACGGCCAGAGCATCACCGACGGCTGTCTGGGCTGGGAGGCATCGGTGGCGGTGCTGCAGCGGCTGGCCGAAGCGGTACGGGTGCGCCGCCGTGAACGGTGCCGGGCGGACGTGGCCGCCTGACCGGGGCCCCCGCACCCGCGCCCGGCGGTGCCGTTCCGGTGCCGCCTGCGATCAGGCATGCTGCGCGCCATGAATACACAAACGCAGACTTCGGGTGGCCCACGGGCCTGGTGGGCGGGGTGGCTGGGCTTCTGGCGAGGCCGGCCGCGCTGGCTGCGGTGGACGGTGTGGACGCTGCTGATCGCCTACCTGGCCTATCTGGTGCTGGGCAATATCTTCCTCAACACCCTGCTCAAGCCGGTGGCCAACCAGCGGCCGGATGCGTTCCAGGTGCAATGGGGCTCGGCCTATACCCTGTTCCCCGGCCACGTGGTGGCGCGCGACGTGCGCCTGCAGGGCCAGAACCGGCAGATCGGGTGGGAAGTGCAGGCCGATCGCGCCAGTGGCCGGCTGGCGCTGCTGCCGCTGCTGCGCAAGGAAATCCGCGTTCCCGAGGTGGTGGCCACCGGGGTCAGCGGAGGTGCGCGCCATACCGAGCGCAACCGCGAGCCACCGCCGCCGCGCGAGGGTGGCTGGACGATGGTGTTCGAGCGCATCGTCAGTGACAGCCTGCGTCGCGGCTACATGGACGAGGTAGTGCTGGAAGGCAACGGCCGCGCTTCGTTCGGGTTTTCCAAGCAGTTGCGCGGCGGGCCGATGGAGATCTTTCCGTCCCGCTTCCATTTCGACCGGGCGCGGGTGCTGGCCGACGGCGAGCAGGTGCTCGAACGCGGCAGCCTGGGCGGCAACTTCGCCATCCGGCGCCACAGCCGCGAGCAGGCCATGGGCCTGCAGAAGCTGTTGCTGACCGATGGCGAGATCGACGTGGACGCGGAAGGCTCCTCGTTGCGGATCGGCACCGACACGCAGGGGCGGTTCAATGTCGAGCTGGTTCCGGGAGGCGGCAAGTTGCAGGCACGGCTGGTGGTGCGCGACGGCCAGGTACAGCCAGGTGGCAGCGTGACCTGGAGCGCGCCACTGCAGGGCACGGGCATTGGCGGTACGGCGTTGGATGACACCCTGCAGGTGGAAGTGCGCGTGGACGAGGGCATCGCACTGCGCGCGCAGTTGCCCGGGCGCGAGGATGGCATGCTGGAGCTCGATGCCCAGTTGCGCCTGCAGGGCACGCAGATCCCGTTGCAGCCCGACCTGCATGCGTTGATACCGCGTACTTCCGGCCACCTGGTCGGCAAATGGCACTTCCCGTCGCTGGCCTGGGTGACGAAGCTGTTTGACGCACCGGACTGGCTGCAGCTGGACGGCTCGGGGGTGCTGTCGGCCGACCTGCAACTGGTCGATGGCCAGCCGGCGCCAGGCAGCCGCATCGAACTGCCGCAGGTGCAGGCCACCGCGCTTGTGATGGACAACCGGATCGAGGGCAGCGGGCAGGTGCGCGCCGAACTGGACGCAACCCCGTCCGGTGCACTGCAGACCCGCATCGGCGTCCGCATGGAGCACTACGTCATCGCGTCGGTGAAGTCGCCGAAGACGCCCTACGCCAAGGGCGACAACCTGCAGCTGGACGTGACCATGCAGGGCCTGCCCGCGCTTGGCGAAGGCCTGGCCAGCACCAGTGCGCAGCTGCGTTTCAGCAATGCCCAGGTGCCGGACTTGCGCGTCTACAACCGATTCCTTTCCACCCACGCCCGCATCGAGGGCGGCAGCGGCGTGGCCAGCGCCGACCTGCATCTGGACGAGGGCGGCAACATCGGCAAGGGCACGGTGTCGGTGCAGGGCCGTGGTGCGCGCATGTCGATGGGTGGCCGCCAGTTGCAGGGCGACGTCGGCATCGACGCACGCCTGCGCATGGCCGACCTGGCCAAGCGCCAGTTCGTCCTGGACGGCAGCCAGGTGCGGCTGCGCAACGTCGGCTTCCGCAATGCCGATGGCCGTTCGCGCCAGGGCTGGTGGACCACGGTGGACCTGCCGGCCGCGCGCATCGACCTGGCCGAACCGGCGGCGGTGCGCGGCACCGTGAACGCCCAGGCCAGCGACGCCGGCTTCCTGCTGGACATGTTCGGCGGCAGCCGCAACCTGCCGGCCTGGACCGGGCGGCTGGTGGATTCGGGCACGGTCAAGGCCCAGGGCCGGGTGCAGTGGAAGGGTGATGTACTGGTGCTCGATCGCGTGGACGCGCGCAACGACCGCTATCGGGTGCAGGCGCGCCTGCGCCTGGCCGGCAAGCAGCGCAGCGGACAGCTGCTGGCGCAATCCGGCCCGCTGTCGGTCGGGGTGGACCTGAAGGACGGCAACCGCGACATGCGCTTCATCCGTGCGCGCGAGTGGTTCGAGTCGCATCCGCCGCTGCTTCCCTGAATGGGCGACGGCGTAACTGAACTTCCCGGTGCTGTTTTGCACTGCAGCGTGCAAAGCCGGTAACGCATCCTTCACGATGGCCCCGCATCCCGACGTGGGGGAGGGAGCAGGCCCGCTGGCAGCACGCTGCAAGCGGGCTTTTTTGTGGGTCTTCTCCAAATTGATGCTGGATCCGGCCAGTTTGAGAAGCGCCGGAGCTCACTGGCTTCGGGGGGAGCCGCGGCAGTGCGGGGATCGGGCGCATCGCCTGGTTGCGCCATCCATGGCTCCAACAGGCGAGCGCAGGCCATCCATGGCCTGCTTGCGCCCGATCCCCGCACCACCGCGTCTTTCGCCACCTGTATGCCCGTGGCTTCGTCGATGCCGCCCAACACGCTTTGACGGTAATGGCTGGTGTAGGAGATGGGCTAGCCGCGCCCCGCTGAAGCGGGGATCGCCACGCCGCGAAGGACGTCGATGCAAGGGGTCCCGTCTGCCGCGTGTTGGAGCCGGAACGGCGACCACGCGGCAGACGGGACCCCTTGCAGCGGCGGCCCCGGCCCGAAAAGCTCTACAGCAGCCGAACGGCTGCTCACGCAAGGCTTCTGCTCCTGATCTGCAGAGGCAGACCCATGTCCCGCAGTTGGGGGAAGAACCTTTTTTGTGGGCGCGCGTCAGTCCGGGGTTGCCGACGGTCGGGAGCGGGCATAGTCCGCCATGAGCTGGTCGAGGAAACCGAACAACGCGTGGTTCATGGCGGCGTAGTCGTTCCTGCGCAGGGCAGCGGGCTGCTGCACGAAGCGCCGCCTGGCCAGCGCCGCCAGCTCCGGCCCGGAGGCGGCGATCAGCAGTTCCACCACCTCCGGCGTGAACTCCATGTGGCACTGGAAGCCGTACACCCGTTCGGCGTACTGGATGATCTGGCGCGGGCAGCCCTCGCTGCGCGCCAGCACCGTGGCGGTGGCGGTCAGGCCGGGCATGTCGCTGTGCCAGTGGCCGACCGGCAGGCCGTTGCCGAAGTGCGAGAACCCCGGATGGGCCCGTCCCTCGGCGGTGAGCGTGATCGGGAACACGCCGATTTCCTTCTCCGGGCTGGGTTCATGGCGTGCGCCCAGCGCGGTGCCGATCAACTGGGCACCCAGGCAGACCCCGACCACCGCTTTTCCGGCGGCGACACACTGGACGATCAGGGCGCATTCGGCGGCGGCATCGAAGTGTGCGCATTCCTCAACGGTGGTGGTGGGCGACTGCGGGCCGCCCATCACCACCAGCAGGTCGATGTCCCGGTCCGACGATGGCAGCGGCTCGCTGGCGTGGACGCGGGAGTAGCTGGCCTGGAAGCCACGCTCGCCTACCCAGGTTCCATAGGCGCCGGGGGCTTCGAAGGATTCGTGGATGACGAAATGGACTCTCATGCGGGGCCTTCCTGGGGGGGGCGGTGCGGCCAGCACCCATGGTACGGGTGCCGGTGATGCGGGCCCGGATGGCGTCTGCTGCGCCAGGCTTCGATGCCCGGCCGACGAAGCCGCCCGGGCGAGCGGTGTAAAATTGCACGGTGCGACATGAAAGGGCTCAGGCGTGAACACTGGCGATCCCCTGCAGACATCCACCCGTCACGACCAGCACGGGCAGTGGCCGCAGGCCGGGTCGGTGGAGGAGTTTCGCCACAACCTGGCCGCGGTGCATGCGCGCATCGCCGCGGCCTGCCAGCGGGTGGGTCGCGATCCGGCCGGCGTGCGCCTGCTGCCGGTGAGCAAGACCAAGCCCGAGGCGACCCTGCGCCTGGCCTATGCGGCCGGCTGTCGCATGCTGGGCGAAAACAAGCCGCAGGAGGCCTACCAGAAGTGGGAGGCGATGGCCGACCTGGCCGACCTGCGCTGGTCGGTGATCGGCCACCTGCAGACCAACAAGGCCAAGCTGGTGGCGCGCTTTGCCAGCGAGTTCCAGGCGCTGGACAGCCTGCGCGTGGCCGAGGCGCTGGACAGGCGCCTGCAGGCCGAGGGGCGCGGGCTGGATGTGTTCGTGCAGGTCAACACCTCCGGTGAAGCCAGCAAGTTCGGGCTGGCACCGGACCAGGTGGCCGCCTTCCTGCGCGAGCTGCCGGCGTTTTCGGCGCTGCGCGTGCGTGGCCTGATGACCCTGGCGCTGTTCTCGGCGCAGGCCGAGCGGGTGCGCGAGTGCTTCGTGCGGCTGCGTGGCCTGCGCGAACGGCTGCGCCAGGACGCGCCCGACGGCATCGGCCTGGATGAACTGTCGATGGGCATGTCCGGCGACTTCGAGATCGCCATCGAGGAAGGCGCCAGCGTGGTGCGCGTGGGCCAGGCGATCTTCGGTGCGCGGCCACTGCCCGATTCCCACTACTGGCCGGCCGGGGCTGGCGCGGCGTCGCCGGGCGAGGCCGGCGGCGAGGAACGGCAGCAGGACTGACGCGGGCGCGTGCCACAATCGCGGCGATGAGCGATCCGTCCGAGACTGTTGGTTCCCCTGCCGCCGCGGCCTTGCCCGCGCGCCTGGCCGAACGCGCGCTGGCCGGCCTGCGCGCGGCCTCGACCCAACATGCCGCCCTGCTGGAAGACGGCGCCCTGTGCGCCCGCGTGGGCCAGGTCGCCGTGGCCAGCGATTTCGCCATCGACACCCTGCGCCGCCAGCCGGCCCTGCTCGAATACCTGTCCCACCCGGATCCGGCGCCGCTGCCGCTGCCGGTGCTGGATCCGGCCGATCCGAACGCCTGGCCGGGCCAGTTGCGGCGTTACCGCAGCGCCGGTTCCACCCGTCTGGTCTGGCGCGACGTGCTGGGCCTGGACACGGTGGAACAGACCCTGGCTGGCAGCACCGCCCTGGCCGAGCAGTGCCTGAGCATCGCCTTGGCCGCGGTGGAAGGGGAATTCGCCCAGCGCCATGGCGTGGTGCGCGACGAAGCCGGGATTGAGCAGCGCCTGGTCGTGTTCGGCCTGGGCAAGCTCGGCGGCGGCGAACTGAATTTTTCCTCCGACATCGATCTGGTCTACGCCTATCCGCGGGATGGCGAGTCCGACGGGCGCCGCGCGCTGGAGGCCGAGGACTATTTCGCGCGGCTGGGACAGCGCCTGGCCAAGCTGCTGGACGAGGTCACCGCCGATGGCTTCTGCCACCGGGTGGACCTGCGCCTGCGCCCGTTCGGCGGTGCCGGGCGGGTGGCCTGGTCGTTTGCGGCCATGGACGGCTATTTCCAGCGCGAGGGTCGCGACTGGGAACGCTACGCCTGGCTCAAGGCGCGCACCGTGGCCGGCGACGTGGCCGCCGGCGAAGCGTGGCTGGAGACCCTGCGCCCGTTCGTCTACCGCCGCTATCTGGACTTCACCGCGCTCGATGGCCTGCGCACGATGAAGGCGGCGATCGTGGCCGAGATGCAGCGCCGGGACATGGCCGATGACCTCAAGCGCGGCGTCGGCGGGATCCGCGAGATCGAGTTCCTGGTGCAGTCGCTGCAGTTGATCCGCGGCGGCCGTGAACCGGCGCTGCGCGGGCGCAGCCTGTTGCCGGCGCTGCAGGCGCTGGTGGAGGCCGGGCAGATCGCGCCCGGGCACGGCCAGGTCCTGGCCGACGCCTATCGATTCCTGCGCCGGCTCGAAAACCGGGTGCAGATGCTGGCCGATGCGCAGACCCACGCCGTGCCCGAAGCGGCCCCGGAGCGGCTGCGCCTGGCCCTGGGCCTGGGCTATGCCGGCTGGCAGCCGCTGCAGGACGAGCTGGCGCGCTGGCGCGAGCAGGTATCGGCCGAGTTCGACGCGCTGCTGGTGCCGCAGCGTGGCCAGGCCGCACCCGACGCGCTGGAAAGCTACTGGCGCGCGCTGCCGCAGGGCGGCGATGCGGCGGTGCTGGCGACGGCCGGTTTCCCCGATGCCGAGGGCGGCGATGCGGCGCTGCGCGACTTCGCCCGCAGTGGCGGGGTGCGCGCGCTGTCCGATGCCGCGCGCGCGCGTCTGGACCGGGTGGTGCCGGCCCTGCTGGGCGCGGCGGCGGCCTCGGCCCGCCCGGAGGTGGCGCTCAAGCGCCTGCTCGACCTGCTGCAGGCGATCCTGCGCCGCGCCAGCTACCTGGCCCTGCTGGACGAACAGCCCAGCGCACTGGCGCGACTGGTGGACGTGCTGGCGCGCAGCGCCTTCCTGGCCGAACGCATCGCCCACTACCCGCTGCTGCTGGACGAACTGCTCGATACCCGCGTGGCCGGGCCGCTGCCGGGCGCCGCGCAGATGCAGGCGGCCTGCGCGGCGGCCGTGGCCGGCCCGGACGACGATCCGGAAGTGGCGCTGCGTGCGCTCAACGAAGTGCGCCAGGCATTGAGCTTCCGCATTGCCCTGGCCAGCCTGGACCGTCGCCAGGGCGCGGGCCGGAGCACCCGGCAACTGGCTGCGCTGGCCGATGCGGTGGTGGCGCAGGTGCTGCGGATGGCCCGCTCGGAAGTGGAGGCCGCCCATGGCGTCCTGCCCGGCGGCCGTTTCGCGGTGGTCGGCTACGGCAGCCTGGGTGGCTGCGAACTGGGCTTCGGTTCGGACCTGGACCTGGTGTTCCTGTACGACGCCGACCCCAACGCGATGTCCGACGGCGCGCGCGCGCTGGAACCGGCGCGCTGGTATACGCGGCTGGCGCAGAAGGTGGTGGCCCTGCTGGGTGCGGTCACAGCCGCCGGGCGGCTGTACGAAACCGACATGCGCCTGCGCCCGGACGGCAGCAAGAGCCTGCTGGTGTCCACCCTGGCCAGCTATGTCGAATACCAGCAGCAGCGCGCCTGGACCTGGGAGCACCAGGCGCTGGTGCGGGCCCGCGCGGTGGCCGGCGAGGCCAGCCTGCTGGAGGATTTCGAGCAGGTGCGCCGGGACACCCTGGGCCGCGTGCGCGACCGCGCGGCGCTGGCCGCCGATGTGGGCCAGATGCGCCAGCGCATGCGCGCCGAACTGGATCGCAGCGATGCGGCGCGTTTTGACCTCAAGCAGGGCGCCGGCGGCCTGGTGGACCTGGAGTTCGTGCTGCAGTACGGCGTGCTGGCGCGGGCGGCGGATGTGCCGGCGCTGCTGCAGCGGCGCGACAGCCCGGGCCTGATCGATGCACTGGCCGGGTGCGGGCAACTGCAGGCCGATGAGGCGGCGGCCTTGCACCAGGCCCACGCCACCTTGCTGGAGGCCGGACTGGCCTGCACCCTGGACCGGCGACCGCGGCTGACCGCGGAGACCGCGGCGATCGAGCAGGCGCGCACGGCGATCGGCCAGGCCGTGGCGCGGCAAGGGCTGGAGTTCGAGCCGGTACGCGGCTGAAGGGCGTTGCGCGGAGGTGGCGGCTTCACGCCGGCCAACGCCCGCAGCGTCGATCCTGCCGGCAGCGGCGCGCGGCCTGATTACGCTGGAGTCATTCCATGAACACCTCCCATCCCGTTGCTTCCCTGCTTTCCGATCCCTCGCTGCTGCGGATGCAATGCCCGATCGGCGATGGTTGGCACGACGCCGACGCCGGTGCCACCTGCGAAGTGACCGATCCGGCCAGCGGCCGGGTGCTGGGGACGGTGCCGGACATGGGCGCGGCCGAGACCCGGCGCGCGATCGAGGCCGCCGCCACCGCATTCCCTGCGTGGGCGGCGAAGACCGCGAAGGAACGCGCGCAGGTGCTGCGCCGGCTGTACCAGCTGATGATGGACCACCAGGAAGACCTGGCCCGGTTGCTGACCGCCGAACAGGGCAAGCCGCTGGCCGAGGCGCGCGGCGAGATCGCCTATTCGGCCGCCTACGTGGAGTGGTTCGCCGAGGAGGCGCGGCGCATGTACGGCGACGTGATCCCCGGCCACGGCGCCGACAAGCGCATCGTGGTGCTGCGCCAGCCGGTGGGCGTGGTCGCCACGATCACCCCGTGGAACTTCCCCTCGGCCATGCTCGGGCGCAAGCTCGCCCCGGCCCTGGCCGCCGGCTGCACGGTGGTGTGCAAGCCGGCGCTGCAGACTCCGTATTCGGCGCTGGCCCTGGCGGTGCTGGCGCAGCGTGCCGGGGTGCCGGCCGGTGTGATCAACATGGTCACCGGTTCCAGCGCCTCGGCGATCGGTGCGCAGATGACTTCGCATCCGGCGGTGCGCAAGCTCAGCTTCACCGGTTCGACCGGTGTGGGCAGGAAACTGATGGCGCAGTGCGCCGACGGGATGAAGCGGGTGTCGCTGGAACTGGGCGGCAACGCACCGTTCATCGTGTTCGAGGACGCCGACCTGGACGCGGCGGTGGAGGGCGCCATCGCCAGCAAGTTCCGCAACTCCGGGCAGACCTGCGTGTGCGCCAACCGGATGTTCGTGCACGAGGCGGTGTACGACGAATTCGCGCGCAGGCTGGTGGCGGCGGTGTCCACGCTGCGCGTGGGCGAGGGCCTGTCCGATGCCGTCGACCAGGGGCCGCTGATCGATGCCAATGCGCTGGCCAAGGTCGAGGAGCACGTGGCCGATGCGCAGGCCAAGGGCGCGAAGGTGCTGGCCGGCGGCGCGCGGCACGCACTGGGCGGCACGTTCTTCCAGCCCACCGTGCTGGCGGAGGTGGACGCGCGCATGCTGATCGCGCAGGAAGAAACCTTCGGCCCGGTCGCGCCGCTGCTGCGCTTCTCCAGCGAGGACGAAGCGATCGCGATGGCCAACGCCACCGAAGCCGGCCTGGCCGGTTACTTCTACACCCGCGACCTGGCCCGGGCGTGGCGGGTGATGGAGAAGCTGGAGTGCGGCATCGTCGGGGTCAACACCGGCCTGGTATCCACCGAAGTGGCGCCGTTCGGCGGGGTGAAGGAATCGGGCATGGGCCGCGAGGGTTCCAAGTACGGCCTCAACGACTACACCGAACTGAAGTACGCCTGTTTCGGCGGGATCTGAAGCGCAGGACGTGACAGCTGCCGGAGCGGTCGCAAGACCACCGGCCGAGGTGGGTGCCGCTGCAACTTGGCCAGGTTGTCCAGGTTGGCTAGAATGGGGCGGAAGCCGGAGGTCGCCCCCATGCAGGTCAACATCCTCGAAGCCAAGAACCGTCTGTCCGAGCTGTTGAAATCGGCCCAGGCGGGGGAGGAGGTCGTGATTGCCAATCGTGGCGAACCGGTTGCACGCCTGGTGCCGGTGCGCAAGCGCAGCGGGCGCCAGTCGCAGGCAAGCAGTGAAAGCATTGTCGCCTGGCTGGCCCGGCATCCATTGCCGGCGCACGCAATCGGCAGCGCGGTGGACATCGATGCGGCCATTGCCGCCGAGCGCGACGCCTGGGAATGATCTACCTCGATGCCTGCATCGTGATCTACGCCTTCGAGCAGCACCCGGTGCGGGCGCAGCGCCTGTTGCCGCTGCTGGCGGCCAGGCCGGCCACTGGATTTGCCATATCACCGCTGGTCAAGCTTGAATGCCTGGGCAGGCCGATGCGTACCGGCAACCTGGTGCTGCAGCGCTACTACGAAGAACACCTGGGCCGATTCACACAGTTGCCCTTGACCGACGAAATCTACCTGCAGGCCGCCCACCTGCGCGCGCACTTCGGATTGAAGACACCCGATGCACTGCACCTGGCCGCGGCGCAGCATCACCGCTGCCAGGCATTGTGGACCAATGACGAACGGCTCTCCAAAGCCGGTCACGGATTGGCGGTGAACGTCCTGGCCTGATGAAGTGGCGCCGTCTGGCCGGATCTGACCTGCCGCTGGCGGTTGCGCACTACGCCCGGAACGCGCGTGCGAACCGCGCCACCGCTTCCCGGTTGAGAGTGGCGAGCTGGCGCAGCTCCGCTGATTGAATGCGTTCACTTGCGGCCACCTGTTCCCAGAAGCGGATGGCCGCGTCGGCGGCATGGGCCAGATGGGAGATCTGGCCGGCCCGCTCCGGGGCATTGGGCCGGAGCGGATTGGCGGCGCGCACGGCGCCGGTGCGCGAGGGGGCCAGCGACATCGGCAGCATGTCGTAGGCCGGAGCGATCGCGAGAGGTCCGGCATCGGTCAGGTGGAAACCGAGGTTGCCGAAGTGCATGTCGCTGTTGCCGATGAGGCGGCCGAACCAGTGCAGGCACGCCATCCGTGTCGCGGTGTCGGGGTCGATCCAGCCGGCTGCGACGAGGCGGTCGCCGGCCAGTCCCCAGTCGTGCAGGTCGCCACCGGCGAAGGCGGCATCGAGCGCCAGCAGCGAGACATGGCCGCGTCGGCCCAGCACATCGGGCGTGCGGTCGAAGCGGCGCACTTCCAGGCAGGTATGGCCGCCGGCATCGACCAGTTCCGATTCCGCCGCCGGCAGCCCGGCCTCGCGCAGGCAGGCCAGCGCCAGGTGCTCGCACACCAGCAGGTCGGCCCAGCGGCGTGCGGCCTGCCCGCTGTCGGGGACGGCGAACTTCACCAGCGCGGCATAGCGTCCGCCGGGCGTGACGACGGTGGCGGTGAACTTGGGCTGCTCGCCGCCAGGGGAGGAGCCGATGTCCTCGCCGGCCAGCGTGGCCTGCGCCCATTGGGCATAGGCGGCGCAGCGCTGGTGGACTGGAATCGCGTCGGCAGGCGCGGCGGATTCGGCGACGGCCAGATCGGCGGCCTGCTGGCCGAGCAGCAGGTCGCCGATCCCGGTGCCGCCGGTGTGGGTGATGGCCAGCAGGGTGTCGCGCAGCCGCCACCGGTTCAGGTCTTCAGGGACACCCAGTCGCGCGGCCTGGCGATGGGCGAGCGTGCGGCCGAGGAAGCCCTGCGGGCGCAGATCGTCGAGGAACCAGGGCAGGCCAGGAAAATGGCCGGGCAGGTTCTCGACCGGGCGCATCAGATTCGGGCGGTGGCCGTCGGCCTCGAACTGGAACCGGTCGCCACGCAGGGCGTACAGGCTTCCCAGTTCCTCCAGCGTGGCATCGGGCCGCATCCGCCACAGCGGCCAGGCGCTGCCCGCATCGGTGGTCGCGCGGGCGACGTAGGCCGTTGCCCGGGCCTTGCCGATGCGCAGCACCTGCCCGCCGGCTTCGGCGACCAGTCGCGACAGCACCGGCCGGGTGACACCCAGTTGCTGGACCAGCCACGCGGCAGGCGCCGGTTCGCCGCGCAGCAGTGCCAGCAGGTCGGACACCGTGGCCGAGGGGGGGCGGGGCATGCGGGGCCTGATTGTATATTTACGATTCTATTACGATACTTGCGCTTGGATTCAGTGGCAAGTCGCTTGGGGAAGGCGAATAGTCGCTGTCACGCCTTCTATTTATTTACGATTTTTCTGAACGGGTGCAGATCGTTCCGGCGGCGCAGCGGTGACTGGGCATGGGTCCAGCCGCTGGCGCACCGCGTCGGCCACCCGTGCGGTTTCGCGCAACGGCACGATCGGGCGGGCGAGCGCAGCGGGCGCGGGCCCGGGTCCGTCGTGGATCCGCCCGCGTTCGCGCAGGGCGTCGAGGAAGGCGGCGATCTTCCCGTCCGCGCAGCGGGCTTCCAGTACCTGCACCGGGGCGGTGGTGGCGCAGGCTTCGGACAGCATGTTCACCGAATCCGGCGTGCACACCAGGGTGTCGGCGCAGGCAAGCATGCCGGGGTAGGGGTTGGCGCCATTGCCGTCCCAGAGCAGGCCGGGCAGGTCGCGCAGCTGCGCGCGCAGTGCATCGACGACGGCGGCCGGGGTGCGCCGGGAGATGGTGGCCAGCAGGCTGCCGCCTTCGGACCGGACGCGCTGGCGCAGCGATTCCAGGTGCGTCTGCAGTGCTTCCGCCGTCCACGGCGCATGCCGGGTCGGGCCGCCGACCAGCACCACGATGCGCGGACGCGGCAGCGCCAGCAGGGCGGGGAAGTGCGCGGCGGCATCGGCCAGCCAGGCTTCGTCCACCGGGTTGAGGCTGCCCAGCACCGGGATCACGTTGGCGCCGCGCAGGCGGTCGTGTTCGGGGGCGATCACCAGGTCCCAGTGGCGCGGGTCGATGCGCGGGTCCAGGATCTGCACCGCGAAGGCGCCGCGCTCGCGCAGCAGACGGGTGGCCAGGGCGCCCTGGCGGCCGCAGCCGATCGCCAGCATGGGGGGCGCCTGCAGCGCATGGGCAAACCCGGCACCGAACGCATCGACTGCGCCGGGCAGGCGCCGTGGCGCCAGCCACCGCCACGGCGCAGCCGGCCACAGCGGCGGGACGTGCGCATCCGCCACTCCCAGGGCCCGGGCCAGGGCCTCGGCCTGGCGCAGGTTGCCGGCGTGGCCGTCGGTGAGCAGCCAGGTCGCGTTCGCGGAGGCCGATTGTTGCGATGATGGCATCAATTTGTTCCGGGGGAGGGTCTCAACACCGTCATTGCAACACCCTACACTGGTGTTCCACGGGGCCATGGCTGGCAAGATGCCAGGTCCTTCCCGACCGCCCTTGCCCGAGAGCCCATCATGCCGCACCCGTTGAACGATGCCGCGCTGGACCAGCTGTTCCGCACCGCCCGCACCTACAACGCATTTTCCGGGCAGGTCAGCGATGCGACCCTGCGCGACCTGTACGAGCTGCTCAAACTCGGCCCGACCCAGGCCAACACCACCCCGGCCCGGTTCGTGTTCGTGAAGTCGGCCCAGGCCAAGGCCAAGCTCGGCCCGGCGCTGGACAAGGGCAACTACAACAAGACCATGGCCGCGCCGGTCACCGTGATCGTGGCCCGCGACCTGGATTTCCACGAGAAGATGCCCTATCTGTTCCCGCACGTGGACGCCAAGGCCTGGTTCGACGGCCCGCGCGCGAACCGGGAAACCCCGGCGCTGCGCAACACCGCGCTGCAGTCGGCCTACCTGATCCTGGCCGCGCGCGCGCTGGGGCTGGACGCCGGTCCGATGATCGGTTTCGATGCGGCCAAGGTCGATGAGGCCTTCTTCGCCGGCACCCAGCTCAAGTCCGACATCCTGGTCAATCTTGGCCAGGGCGATCCGGCCAGCATCTTCCCGCGCTCGCCGCGACTGCCCTTCGACGAGGCGGCGCGGATCGAGTGACCCGGCCGCCGCCCTGACGCGGCAGCCGCCACGCCACAGCCCCCTGACCCTTCATTCCCCATTCGCCACGAGGAACCTCCCATGCGCATCCGCCTGCTTTCCGCCGCCGCCCTGCTGGCCTTCGCCGCCGCCCCGGCCTTCGCCGCACCGGTCACCTACAAGCTCGACCCGACCCACACCAATGTCATCGCCCAGTGGAACCACTTCGGCTTCTCCAACCCGTTCGCCAACTTCGGCAACGTCGAGGGCACCCTGGTGTATGACGCGGCCAACATCGGCAACTCCAGCGTGCAGGTGACCTTGCCGCTGTCGGGGCTGGAAGCGTTCACGCCCAAGTTCAACGACCACCTGCGCAGTGCCGATTTCTTCGACGCGGCCAAATTCCCCAATGCGACCTTCAAGAGCACCCGGGTGGAAGCGGCGGGCGAGGGCAAGCTCAAGGTCAGCGGCGAGCTGACCATCAAGGACATCACCCGCCCGGTGGTGCTGGACGTGACCCTGAACAAGGCCGCCATCCATCCGATGAGCAAGGCGCCGACGATCGGCTTCGATGCCACCGCCTCGATCAGCCGCACCGAGTTCGGCGTGGGCGCCTATGTGCCGAACGTGGGCGACACCGTCACCCTGCGCATCACCACCGAGGCCTCCGCGCCCAAGGGCGACTGAGCGCCGCCCTCCGGCCGGAGGGAATGCATCGACTCCGGCCGGGGCCGCCGCTGCGCTAGAATCGTGGCTTGCCCCCGCATCGCCCCGTGCACGCCATGACCGCTCTTGCCTCCGCGCCCGCCAACGCCGAAAAGCTCTACACCGTGCAGCGCAGCGACCTGCCGCTGAGCTGCCCGACCCCGCAGATGGCGCTGTGGAACTCCCACCCGCGCGTATACCTGCCGATCCAGGACGAGCCCGGCCACCGCGCCCAGTGCCCGTACTGCGGCGCGATCTACCAGCTGATCGACTGAACCCGGCCACCCCGCCACCGGCGCCGCGGTGAACCGCCGCCTGACCGTGGTCCAGCTGCTGCCGGCGCTGCAGTCCGGTGGCGTGGAGCGTTCCACCCTGGAAATCGCCGCGGCCCTGGTCGCCGCCGGGCACCGCGCCATCGTGGTGTCGGCCGGCGGGCGCCTGCTGCCGTCCCTGCTGGAGTCCGGCGGCGAGCACATCACCCTGGACATCGGCCGCAAGTCGCCGGCCACCCTGCGCCATGTGCTGGCGCTGCGCAGGCTGTTCCAGCGCGAGCGGGTGGACATCGTCCACGCCCGCTCGCGCCTGCCGGCCTGGATCGGGTCGATGGCGCGGGGCACGTTGCCGGCGGCGCGGCGCCCGCGCTGGGTCACCACCGTGCATGGCCTGAACTCGCCCGGTCGCTACAGCGCGGTGATGGCCAGCGGCGAGCGGGTGGTGTGCGTGTCCAACACCGTGCGCCAGTACGTGCTGCAGCACTACCCGGGCACCGATCCGACGCGGCTGCGGACCATCGCGCGCGGGATCGATCCGGCGCAGTTCCCGCATCGCCCGCATCCGGATCCGACGGCGCGCGCGCAACTGGCGCAGCTGCATCCTGCCCTGGCCGGCACCGGTCCGCTGCTGCTGCTGCCCGGGCGCGGCACCCGGCTCAAGGGCCATGCCGACGCGTTGCAACTGCTGGCCACGTTGCGCGCCGGTGCCTTCCCCGACGCGCGGCTGTGGTTGCCGGGCGCGCGCCAGGCCGGGCGCGAGGCCTATATCGAGGAACTCCAGGCGCAGGCGCGTGCACTGGGCGTGGACGCGGTGGTGGCCTTCACCGCGCCCACCTCGCACATGGCCCAGGCCTACGCCGGTTGCGACCTGGTACTGCAGTTGTCGCGCAAGCCGGAGGCCTTCGGCCGCACCGTGGTCGAAGCCTTGTCGGTGGGGCGGCCGGTACTGGGCTGGGCGCACGGCGGGGTGGGCGAACTGCTGGCGCAACTGCAGCCATCCGGTGCGGTGGCCCCGTTCGATGCCGACGCGCTGGCGGCCACGGCTACCGGCCTGCTGCGCGCTCCGCCATCGCCGCCGGCCACGATTCCCTTCACGCTGCAGGCGATGCAGCAGCAGACCCTGGACCTGTATGCCGAACTGGCCGGCTGACGACACCACCGTGCACGCGCGCGCCTTCGCCTGGACCCCGTACTGGGTGCTGGCCTTCGTTGCGCTGTGGCCGCTGCCGGGGATCGCCGAGGGCGTGCTGGGGTTGGGCGCGCTGGCGGTGGCGGTGCAACTGGCGGTCACCCTGGGCAAGGGCCGCAGCCTGCCGCTGGACCGGCGTGCGGCGTGGCTGCTGGGCGCGCTGTTCGCCGCCTACTGGCTGCCCGAACTGCTGTCGGCCCCCGATGCGCTGTCCGGCTCGCGCGCCTGGAAGGAGGTGGCCGGCGACCTGCGCTACCTGCCGTTTCTGTGGGGCGTGGCGATCGCCCTGCACACCCCGGCCGGGCGCACGCGGGTGCTGGATGGGCTGGCCTGGGTGGTCGCGATCTGGACTGTGGATGGCCTGGCGCAGGCGGCGCTGGGCACCAGTCCGCTGTTCTGGAGCCTGGACGGGCTCAAGCGTGCACTCGGTGGCGATGGGTTCTGCAGCGCCGAGGAAATCCTGGCCGCCGACCGGCTCGCCGGCGTGTTCGGCCCCTGCAACCTCAAGCTAGGCCTGGTGCTGGCCAGCCTGTCGCCGTTCCTGCTCACCGTGGCCGCGCGGCGTTTCGGCGTGACCGGCTGGAGCGTGGCGGCGCTGGCGCTGGGCGTGGTGATCCTGCTGGCCGGTGCCCGCGCGTCGTGGCTGGTGTTCGCGCTGGTGCTGGTGGTGTCCGGCTGGCACGCGCTGGGGCTGCGCCGGCTGGCCGGATTCGCCGCCGTTGCCCTGGTCGCGGCGCTGGCGGTGTACGCCGTCTCGCCGCAGGTCCAGCAGCGGGTGGCGCGCACGGCCATCGCCTTGCAGGCCGATGGCGCCGGCGTCGACCAGGCCCTGTCCGGCCGCTCGCGGATATGGGCGGCGGCCACCTGCATGGCCAGTGCCCATCCGCTCAATGGCGTGGGCGTGCGTGGCTTCCGCCAGGCCTGGCCCGAATGCGATCCCGCATCCGGGCAGGCCCCGGCCTGGGGCGAGGGCGAGGCCTACCACGCCCACCAGCTGGTGCTGGAACTGCTCAGCGAAACCGGTATCGCCGGCCTGCTGCTTTGGCTGGTCGCGGCCTGGCTGGTGTGGCGCAGCTGGCGCGATGCCGATGCGGCGGCGCGCGCCCGGGCACGGCCGGCACTGCTGGCGCTGGCGGCCACGCTGTTTCCGTTCAACACCCACCTGGCGTTCTATTCGACCTTCTGGGGCGGGTTGGTGCTGTTGCTGGCCGGTCTCTACGCCGGCGCGCTGTACGGCCGCGATCAACCAGCGCAAGCGCGGTAAGGCCCGGGCCGCCAGCCGCCTTCAGGGTCAGGGCCGGCGGGCGCGGCGCGGGTAGCGCACCGGAGCGCCTTCGGGCTGGCGCTTGAAGCGGCGGTGGATCCACAGGTATTGCGCCGGTGCTTCGCGCACCATCGCCTCGATCGCCGCGTTCACCCGGGTGGTATCGGCCACCACGTCTTCGCTGGGGAAACTGTCCAGCGGCGGTGCCACGCGCAGCACGTAGCGGGCTCCTTCACGGCGATGGAAGAACGGCACCACCGCGCAGCCGGTCAGCCGCGCCAGCTGGTGGGTGGCGGTGATGGTGGACGCGGGCACGCCGAAGAACGGCGCGAACACGGTGTCCTTGCCGCGCATGTCCTGGTCCGGTGCGTACCACAGGAATCCGCCGCGCTTGAGATGGCGCACCGCGCCGCGGATGTCGCCGTTGCCGTACATCGCCCCGGCATAGCGCAGTCGGCCGCGCTTGACCGCCCATTCCATCACCGGATTGCGGTGCACCCGGTACATGCCCGACACCGGCACGTGGTCGCACAGCAGCCGCCCGCACATTTCCAGGGTCATGAAATGGCCGGAGACCAGCAGCACGCCGCGGCCCTGTTCCTGCAAGGCGCGCAGGTGTTCCAGGCCTTCGATGCTGGCACCGCGGCGGATCGGGCCAAGGCCACCCCACCAGGCGCGGGCGAATTCGAACAGGCCCACGCCCAGTGCGTCGAAACTGTCGCGCAGCAACCGCGCGCGCCATTGCGGCGACTGTTCCGGGAAGCACAACTCGATGTTGGCTTGCGCCGCGCGCCGGCGGGTACCGGCCAGGTGCAGCGCCAGCCAGCCCACGCCGCGGCCGATGGCCCGCTGCCACAGCCAGGGCAGGCGCGCGGCCAGCAATGCCAGGCCCAGGCCGGTCCAGGCCGGCCACAGGCGTGGGCTGAAGGGGGGGCGCGGCGGCAGTTCGTCGGGCGCGGTCATGTGCCGATTCTACGGCCTGCGCCCAGTCGTGGGCCGTGCCCTGGGCTATGCTGCGCGCCATGCCCAGCCACGCCATGCGCAAGGAACCGTTCGAAGGCGCATTGCGCGCGCTGTACTCGCTGGCCCTGTACCTGCTCTCGCCGCTGGCGCTGTACCACCTGGTCGCGCGTGGTTTCCGGGTGCGCGAGTATTTCCGGCGCTGGGACGAACGCTACGCCAGCTACGGCACCCAGCGCGGCCGCCCCTGCGTGTGGCTGCACGCGGTCTCCGTGGGCGAGGTCAATGCGGCCGCGCCACTGGTGAACGCGCTGCTCAAGCAGCGGCCGGACATCCGCTGGGTGATCACCACCATCACCCCGACCGGCTCGGACCGGGTGCGTGCGCTGTGGGGCGAGCGGGTCGACCACGTCTACCTGCCCTATGACCTGCCCGGCAGCGCCACCCGCTTCCTGCGGCACTTCCAGCCCAGCCTGGCCTTGATCATGGAAACCGAGCTGTGGCCGAACATGCTGTTCGGCTGCCGCGACCAGGGCATTCCGGTGTACATCCTCAATGCGCGGCTGTCGGCGCGCTCGTTGCGCGGCTACCGGCTGCTGCGGCCCCTGATCGGGCGCGCATTGCGCACGGTGGCGTGCGTGGCCGCGCAGTCGGCCGCCGATGCGCGGCGCTTCCAGAAGCTGGGTGCACGCGCCGACCAGGTCCAGGTGCTGGGCAACCTCAAGTACGACGTGGCCGTGCCGGAGGGGCTGGACGGTTTCCGCGCCGCGTTCGCCTCGGCCCTGGGCGCGCCACGCCCGGTGTGGGTGGCGGCCAGTACCCACGAAGGCGAAGAGACCGAGGTGGTGGCCCTGCACCGGCGCCTGCGCACCCGCTGGCCGGACCTGCTGCTGCTGTGGGCGCCGCGCCATCCGGAGCGTTTCGCGCGGGTCCAGACGCTGTGTGTCGATGCCGGCTGGAACACCGGTTCGCGCCGGCGCGACAGCTGGCCGCGCGCCGACGATGCGGTGTTCGTGATCGATACCCTGGGCGAGCTGATGGCGTTCTTCGCCTGCGCCGATGTGGCCTTCGTCGGCGGCAGCCTGCAGGCCATCGGCGGACACAACCTGCTGGAGCCGGCGGCGGTGGGCACGGCGGTGGTCACCGGCCCGCACCTGCACAACTTCGCCGAGATCTCCCGGCGCATGGACGAGGCCGGCGCCTTGCGCATCGGTACCGATGCCAACGCGGTGGGCGATGCGCTGGAATCGCTGCTGGCCGATCCGGAACAGCGCCGGGCCATGGTCCAGGCCGGCGGCGAGCTGGTGGAACAGGGACGCGGGGCGCTGCAACGCACCCTGGCCCTGGTCGGCGACCACCTGCCGTTGGCGAATGCTGCCGACGCCACGCCGGTCGCCTGAACCGGTGCCGGAACGGGCAAGGCCGCCCGGGGGCGGCCTTGTCGCGGGATCGCTGCGGCGGAACGCGGCGCCGGCTTACTGGCGCGGCGTGGCCAGTTGCGCCTCGGCGTCGGCGGTCAGCATGGCGTTGACCTCGCGCAGCTGTTCCAGGTCCAGGCCGCCGGTGGCCTGGGCCAGCAGCAGCCGGTTGAGCAGGAAGCTGTAACGCGAGCGTGCGTACTCCAGCTGCGCCTGGAACAGGGTGCGCTGGTTCTGGACCACGTCCAGCACCGTGCGGGTGCCCACTTCCAGGCCCACCTGCGAGGCCTCCAGCGCGCTCTGCGCCGAGACCACCGCCAGCCGCCGCGCTTCCACTTCGCTCACCCCGGCCACCAGGGCCTGGTAGAGGTTGCGGGTGTTGCGGTCCAGCGCGCGGCGCTGCTGTTCGTACTGGTCCTGGGCGATGTCGCGCTGGGCCAGGGCCTGGCGCACGCGCGACTGGGTCGCGCCGCCGGCGAAGATCGGCACGCTCAGGGTCAGGCCGACGCTGGTGCCGGTGCTGTTGCCAGTGGTGCCACCACCACCGCCGACGCCGTCGCCCCAGGCCGCATCCTTGCCCCAGCTGCCGCCCAGCGACAGGGTCGGGTAGTGGCCGCCGCGCGCGGTCTGGACGCTGGCTTCGGCCGCGCTGGCCGACAGCTGGCTGGCACGCAGCGAGGGATTGCCGTCGATCGCGCGGGCAACCCAGCCATCGGCCTCGGCGTGGCCGGCCGGCAGCTCCGGCCGGTAGTCGGTCGGCAGCGCGCGCAGGTCGGCCACCGGCTGGCCGGTCAGCTCGTTCAGGGCCTGGTAGGCGTCGGCCAGCGCGTTGCGGGCCAGGATGGTGCTGGCGCGGGCCTGGTCGTACTGGGCGCGGGCTTCATGCACGTCGGTGATCGGGGCCAGGCCCACTTCCAGGCGCTTGTCGGCATAGTCGAACTGGCGCTTGCCGGCGGCCTCGTTGGTTTCGGCTGCCGCCAGCGATTCGATCGCCACCAGCACGTCGAAGTAGGCCGTGGCGGTGCGCACCATCAGGCTGTCATTGGCCGCGTCCAGGTCATAGTCGGCGGCCTGGCTGAGCGCGCGCTGGGCACGCAGGCTGGAGAACTGGCCCCAGTTGAACAGGGTCTGGCTGGCGCCCAGGCCGTAGCTGCGGCGGGTGCTGGTGTACGAGCCGCTCACGCCCTCCGGCTCGGTGCGCGAGCGGGTGATGGAGGCGTCGCCGGACAGCTGCGGCAGCAGCGCGGCGCGGGCCTGGACCTGGCCTTCCTTGTTGTACAGCGTGTTGGACTCGGCGATCGCCAGCTGGGTGTCGCCGCCGCGGGCCATTTCATAGGTCTGCAGCAGGTCGGCGGCCTGGGCGGTGCCCGAGGCCAGGGCGGCGGCCAGGGCCAGGGTGAGGGATCGGCGGATCATCGGCGGCTTCCTTTCAGGGTGGACGGTGCGCGGTGGACTGCGTGCCGTCGAGGGGAATGTGTTGGGCTGGCCGCGCCGCGGGGCGGCGGTCAGAACTGGAACTGGGGAACCGGCTCGGCACCGTGCAGGTAGGCCAGCCCGGTTTCGAACAACGATTCGGTGGCCGCGGCGTTGACCGCCTCGGCCCGGATCATGCGCACCGCTTCCATCGCCGGGCCCTGGCCGCGGACCACGAACAGGCGTCCACCCGGGCGCAGCCACTGCAGGAACCGGGCCGGGACCGTGGCCACCGCGGCGGTCACGCAGACCGCGTCGAACAGGCGCTCGCCGCAGTCGTACTGCAGCGCGTCGGCGACCTCGATGCGGACATTGTTGCCCAGGCCGGTGGCGTCCAGCCGCGCGCGTGCGCTGGCGGCCAGTTCCGGGACCTGCTCGATGCTGACCACGTCCCGCGCCAGGGCGCCCAGGCAGGCGCTGATGTAGCCGCTGCCGGTGCCCACTTCCAGCACGCTGTCGCCGGACTTGAGCTGCAGGGCCTGGAGCATGCGCCCTTCCACCACCGGCTTCATCATCTGCGCGCCATGGCCCAGTGGCAGTTCCAGGTCGGCGTAGGCCAGCGCGCGCTGGGCTTCGGGCACGAAGGCCTCGCGCGGCAGGCGGCCGATCACCTCGAGCACGTCCATATCCAGCACGTCCCAGGGGCGGACCTGCTGTTCGACCATCAGTTCGCGGGCACGGGCGTAGTCGATCGTCATGGGGAAATCATCCAGCGCGGGGAGCCGGGCATTCTACCGGGAGCGCACCTGGCCTGCCGGCAAGCATGGCGGCGGCGGGGCTGGCCGGCGCAGTGCCGGAAGTCACCGCGACCTCCGGTGCCGGGCGGGGGCGGTTCATGGGGCATGGGCGCGCAGGAACAGGTCCACGGTGGCGTCCACGTGGCGGGCCACTTCCGGCGCGCCGGGCTGGCGGCACAGGCCGCAGGCCATCATCGGATGCAGCTCGCCCTTGAGCAGGCAGAAGAACTGGGAGGCAGCCAGCGGGATGTCGTCGATGCGCAGCCGGCCGGCGGCCACGTGCGGCTGCAGGAAGCGGGCGAATGCGGCCTGCAGCCGCTGCGGGCCGGCATTCCAGAACAGCTCGCGCATGGCGTTTTCGGCGGTGCCGGGGGTGTTCATCAGCCGGTGCATGCTGATCGCCTCGTCGCTGGTGATCAGGTCGAAGAACGCCTGGCCGATGCTGCGCAGCTGCTCGCGCAGGGTGCCGGCGGGCGCGGGCGCAAACAGCTCCTCGGGCAGGACTTCCTCGCAGGTGGCGGCGATGGCCGCGGCGAACAGAGTTTCCTTGTCGCCGAAGTGGCTGTAGACGGTCAGCTTGGAGACCCCGGCGGTGGCGGCGATCTGGTCCATGCTCACGCCCTGGTAGCCCTGCTCCAGGAACAGCTGCTTGGCCGCCTCCAGGATCGAGGCGCGCTTGGCCAGGTCCTTGGGGCGGCCCGGTCCGGCAGTCCGGGCGGGGACCGGATCGGGAGCCGGGACTGGAGCGGCGATGGCGGCGTTCTTGCGGGTCATGCGGAAATACTGGACTGCAGGGTTTTCTATTTATACCATACCCGTCAGTTCAATATTGAACACGGGATGGACGGGATGAACGGGATGATGCGGACCGGGGTGCTGGCCCTGCTGCTGGCGGGTACGCAGCTGGCCGGCTGCGGTGGCGGGCAGGCGCCGGTCCAGGCGCCTCGCCCGGTCTGGGTGGTGCAGGCCGTGCCGGGGCAGGGTGGTACCGCGCTGGGCTTCCCCGGCGACGTGCATGCCCGCCAGGAGAGCCCGCTGTCGTTCCGGGTCGGCGGCAAGCTGGTGCGCCGGCTGGTCGATGCCGGGGCGCGGGTGGAGCAGGGCCAGCTGCTGGCTGAACTGGATCCGGCCGACCAGGCGCTGCAGGCCCAGGCCGCGCAGGCGCAACTGGCCGCGGCCGAGGCCGAATTGACCCGGGCCAAGGGTGACCTGGACCGCTACGCGACCCTGGTCGAGCGGCAGCTGGTCAGCCGCTCGGCCTACGCGGCGCAGAAGGCCGCCTGGGAGGCGGCCGCCGGCCAGGCGCGCGCCGCCCGCGCGCAGGCACAGGTGAGCCGCAACCAGGCCGGCTATACCGGCCTGCGCGCGCCGCACGCCGGGGTGATCGCCGCGCGCCAGGCCGAGGCCGGGCAGGTGGTGGCCGCCGGCCAGACCATCTTCGTGATGGCCGCCGACGGGGGCCGCGAGATCGCCATCGACCTGCCCGAGGACCGGATCGCCATGTTCAAGGTCGGCGATCGCGCCCAGGTCGAACTGTGGAGCGCGCCGGGCCGGCGCCTGCCGGCGCATGTGCGCGAGATCGCCGCGGCCGCCGACGCACAGACCCGCAGCTTCGCCGCACGGGTGGCGCTGGATGATCCGCTGCCGGACGGGGTGGTGCTGGGCCAGAGCGCGCGGGTGTACCTGGCGGCCGGCGACGGCCAGGGCGAGGGTGACCTGCAGGTGCCGCTGGCGGCGCTGCAGCCGGGCCCGGACGGTGGCGCGGCGGTATGGGTGGTGCGTGCCGGCCAGGCGCAGCAGGTGCCGGTACTGGCCCAGGCGCCGGGCAGCGAGCAGGTGCGCGTGCGCGGGCCCGGGCTGCAGGCCGGCGACTGGGTGGTGGCCGCTGGCGGCCACCTGCTGCGTGACGGCGAGCCGGTGGCACCGGTGGATCGCGACAACGCCCCGGTCGCCACCGCGGCGGCGCCGGCCACCCCGGCCAGGGCGGACTGATCCATGCGCCGTTTCAATGTTTCGGCCTGGGCCCTGCACAACCGCGGCCTGGTCCTGTACTTCATGGTTGCGCTGGCGATCATCGGCAGCTGGTCCTACCTGCGGCTGGGCCAGAGCGAGGACCCGCCGTTCACCTTCAAGGTGATGGTGGTGCGGACCCTGTGGCCCGGTGCCACCGCCGAGGAGGTGTCGCGCCAGGTCACCGAGCGGGTCGAGAAGGCGGTGATGAACACCGGCAAGTACGAGTTCGTGCGCAGCTATTCGCGCCCGGGCGAGTCGCAGGTGATCGTCATGGCCCGCGACTCGATGCCCTCCGATCAGGTGCCGGACCTGTGGTACGAGGTCCGCAAGCGGGTTGGCGACATCCGCGCCACCTTGCCGGACGGGACCGTGGGCCCGTTCTTCAATGACGAGTTCGGCGACACCTTCGGCAACATCTACGCCCTGACCGGGCCGGGCTTCGACTACGCCATCCTCAAGGACTACGCCGAGCGCATCCAGCTGGAACTGCAGCGGGTGGCCGACGTGGGCAAGGTCGACCTGCTCGGACTGCAGGACGAGAAGGTCTGGATCGAGATCGACAACACCAAGCTGGCCACCTTCGGCATCCCGCTCACCGCGGTCCAGCAGGCGCTGGAGGGGCAGAACGCGATGCTGCCGGCCGGCTTCTTCGAGACCGCGTCCGAGCGGGTGCAACTGCGCGTGGACGGGCCGTTCCGCAGCGTGGAGGAAGTCACCGCCTTCCCGATCCGCGCCGGTGGCCGCACCATCCGCCTGGGCGACGTGGCCCGGGTCCATCGTGGATTCGCCGACCCGGCCGGGCCACGCATGCGCTTCATGGGCCAGGACGCGATCGGGATCGCGGTGGCGATGAAGGACGGCGGCCACATCCTGCGCCTGGGCGAGGCGCTGGACGCACGCTTCGCCCAGCTGCAGCAGACCCTGCCGGCGGGCATGGAGCTGCGCAAGGTCTCCGACCAGCCCGAGGCGGTGCGCGAGTCGGTCGGCGAGTTCGTGCGGGTCCTGGCCGAGGCGGTGACCATCGTGCTGCTGGTCAGCTTCTTCTCGCTGGGCTTCCGCACCGGACTGGTGGTGGCCATCTCGATCCCGCTGGTGCTGGCGATGACCTTCGCGGTGATGTACTGGCTGGGCATCGGCCTGCACAAGATCTCGCTGGGCGCGCTGGTGCTGGCGCTGGGCCTGCTGGTGGACGACGCGATCATCGCGGTGGAGATGATGGCCATCAAGATGGAGCAGGGTTTGGACCGCCTGCGCGCGGCCAGCTTCGCCTGGGAATCGACCGCGTTCCCGATGCTGACCGGCACCCTGATCACCGCCGCCGGGTTCCTGCCGATTGCCACGGCCGCCTCGAGCACCGGTGAATACACCCGCTCGCTGTTCCAGGTGGTGACCATCGCCCTGCTGGTGTCATGGGTGGCCGCGGTGCTGTTCATCCCCTGGCTGGGTGACCGGATCCTGCCGGACCTGGCGCATCCGCAGCCGCCAAAGCCGGGCAGCTTCGCCGCGCGCCGCCGCGCCTGGCGCGAGCGCCTGGCCGACCGCTGGCCGCAGTACGCCTTCGCCCTGGCACCGGCACCGTTGGACGGGCACCACCACGATCCCTACCAGCGGCCGTTCTACCAGCGCTTCCGGCGCCTGCTCGATGCCTGCCTGCGCCGGCGCGGGTGGGTGATCGCGGCCACCGCGGCGCTGTTCGCGCTGTCGCTGCTGCTGTTCCGCTTCGTGCCGCAGCAGTTCTTCCCGGAGTCGACCCGGCCGGAGCTGATGGTGGACCTGGAGCTGGCCGAAGGCGTGTCGCTGAATGCCACCCAGGCCCAGGCCAGCCGGCTGGAGGCCTTGCTGCAGCAGCGCCCGGGCATCCGCAACTACGTGGCCTACGTGGGCACCGGGTCGCCGCGCTTCTACCTGCCGCTGGACCAGCAGCTGCCGGCGACCAACTTCGCCCAGTTCGTGGTCCTGGCCGAAGACATCCATGCGCGCGAGGAACTGCGCAACTGGCTGCTCAAGGAGGTGGCGCCGCGGTTCCCGGAACTGCAGATGCGCGTGACCCGGCTGGAGAACGGCCCGCCGGTGGGCTACCCGGTGCAGTTCCGGGTTTCGGGCGAGCATATCGACCAGGTGCGCGCGATCGCCCGCCAGGTGGCCGACCAGGTGCGCGCCAATGCGCACACCACCAACGTCAACCTGGACTGGGACGAGCCGAGCAAGGTGGTGCGGCTGCAGGTGGACCAGGACCGCGCCCGCGCGCTGGGCATCAGCAGTGCCGAGCTGGCCCGGTTCCTGGGCGCGCAACTGTCCGGCTACAGCGCCAGCACCTACCGCGAGGGCAACGAGCTGGTCGGGATCATGCTGCGCGGGGGGGCGTCCGACCGCGACCGGCTCGAACAGCTCGGCAGCCTGGCCGTGCCCACCGGCGATGGCGGCAGCGTGTCGCTGTCGCAGGTGGCGCACCTGCGCCAGGTGTTCGAGGACGGGATCATCTGGCATCGCGACCGCCTGCCGACCATCACCGTGCGTGCCGACCTGGGCGACGGCATGCTGCCGGCGGCGGTGACCGCGCAAATCGATCCGACCCTGGATGGCATCCGCGCGCAACTGCCGCAGGGCTACCTGTTGCAGGTGGGCGGCTCGGTGGAGGATGCCGCGCGCGGGCAGAACTCGATCAAGGCCGGCCTGCCGCTGTTCCTGCTGGTGGTGACCACCTTGCTGATGCTGCAGCTGCGCAGCTTCTCGCGCACCTTGATGGTATTGGTCACCGCGCCGCTGGGCCTGATCGGGGCGACCTGGTTCCTGCTGCTGTTCCGGATGCCGTTCGGCTTCGTGGCCATGCTCGGCACCATTGCCCTGGCCGGCATGGTGATGCGCAACTCGGTGATCCTGGTGGACCAGATCGAGCAGGACATCGCCGCCGGCCACGACCGCTGGCATGCGATCGTCGATGCCACCGTGCGCCGCTTCCGGCCGATCGTGCTGACCGCGCTGACGGCGGTGCTGGCGATGATCCCGCTCTCGCGCAGTGCCTTCTACGGCTCGATGGCGGTGGCGATCATGGGCGGGCTGATCGTGGCCACCGCCCTGACCCTGCTGTTCCTGCCGGCGCTGTACGCGGCCTGGTTCCGGGTCAGGCCGGCCGAGGCGGCGGGCTGATTCAGAAGATCGTGACCAGGGCCAGTGCCAGCAGGGCGTAGATCGCCACCACGGTCCAGAAATAGCGCGGCGAATCGGCGCGCGCTATGGTCCGGCCCCAGGGGCCGGACTTGGCGATGACCTTGCCGGCGAAGGCCGCATACAACGTGTACAGGCCGACCAGAACGCCCAGCAGCTTGAACATGGCTAGCTCCGGTTGTCGCCGGCAGGATCCACCGGCGTGGTCTGTGCGTCCAGCAATCCGATGAACGCCTGCGCCGCGCGCGACAGCGTGCGCCCTCCGTGTACCACGTAACCAAGCTGGCGCGACAGCTGCACGTCCTGCACGCGGAGCACCACCACCTGCGAGTCGATCATCGTCTGCGGCAGCGCGCTCCAGGCCAGGCCGATGGAGACCATCATCTTGATCGTCTCCATGTAGTTGGTGGTCATGCGCAGCTGCAGCGACAGCCCGCGGCGGGCAAAGGCATCGGCGACGATGCGATGGGTGAAGGTGCCCGGATCCGGCAGCACCGCCGGATGGGCGGCGATGTCGGCCAGCGTCGGCCTGGCCAACCGCGCCAGCGGGTGGTCCGGCGCCACCGCGAACAGGAGCGGATCGTTCCACACCGGGGTGGCCCGCAGCGGCGGCTCGCTGGGGCCGAGCGTGGTCACGGCCAGGTCCACCTGGCCCTGCAGTACCTGCGCATAGGCCTGCTCGGAATCCATGAAGCGGATGTCCAGCGCCGCGCGCGGGTGCAGGGCGGTGAAGTGGCGCAGCAGCGCCGGCAGCCGGTGCAGGCCGACGTGGTGGCTGGTGGCCAGGCTCAGCCGGCCGCCGATGTCCTGGCCCAGGTCCTGCAGGGCGCGCCGGGCCGCCTCGGCCTCGGCCAGCATCTGCCGGGCGCGTGGCAGCAGGGCGCGGCCGGCCTCGGTCAGTACCACCTGGCGGCCGAGCCGGTCGAACAGGCGCGCCTGCAGCGATTGTTCCAGCGCGGCGATGCGCTTGCTGACCGCCGGCTGGGTCAGGTGCAACTGGCCGGCGGCGGCCGAAAAGCCGCCGTGCTCGGCCACGGCCACGAAGGCCGCCAGGCTGGCCCAGTCCATCGGCAGCTCCCGGATAGCGGATTCCAATGCGGAATCCAATGAATGAAAAGTATTCATTTGAGTTATCGATGGCAAGGGGGCACGATGGCCTTCCAGCCGGTGGGCCGGGGTCTTTGATGGCCGGCCCGCCACCGCCAGACGATCCGAGGCACGCAATGGCCGGCAAGACCCTGTACGACAAGCTGTGGGAGATGCACGAGGTGACCCGTCGCGACGACGGCTCCTCGCTGATCTACATCGACCGCCACATCCTGCACGAGGTCACCTCGCCGCAGGCCTTCGAGGGTCTGCGCCTGGCCGGGCGCAAGCCCTGGCGGATCGACGCCAACCTCGCCACCCCCGACCACAACGTGCCCACCACCAGGGCCGAGCGTGACGGCGGGCTGATGGCCATCGCCGATCCGGTCTCGCGCCTGCAGGTGCAGACCCTGGACCAGAACTGCGAGGACTTCGGCATCCTGGAATTCCAGATGGACGACGTGCGCCAGGGCATCGTCCACGTGGTCGGCCCGGAGCAGGGCGCGACCCTGCCGGGCATGACCGTGGTCTGCGGCGATTCGCACACCTCCACCCATGGCGCGTTCGGCGCGCTGGCCCACGGCATCGGCACCTCCGAGGTCGAACACGTGCTGGCCACCCAGTGCCTGGTGGCCAAGAAGATGAAGAACCTGCAGGTGCGGGTGGAAGGGGTGTTGCCGCCCGGCGTCACCGCCAAGGACATCGTGCTGGCGATCATCGGCCGCATCGGCACCGCCGGCGGCAACGGCCATGCGCTGGAATTTGCCGGCAGCGCGATCGCCGACCTGTCGATGGAAGGGCGGATGACGATCTGCAACATGGCCATCGAGGCCGGCGCGCGGGTGGGCATGGTGGCGGTGGACCAGAAGACCATCGACTACGTGCGTGGCCGCCCGTTCGCGCCGCAGGGCGCGGACTGGGACGCGGCGGTGGCACAGTGGCGCGGGCTGGTGTCCGATGCCGACGCGGTGTTCGACAGCGTGATCGAGCTGCGTGCCGAAGACATCCGCCCGCAGGTCAGCTGGGGCACTTCGCCGGAGATGGTGCTGGCGGTGGACCAGAACGTGCCCGACCCGGCGCGCGAAGCCGATCCGGTGCGCAAGGACTCGATCGAACGCGCGCTCCGGTACATGGGCCTGCAGCCCAACCAGCCGATCACCTCGATCAGGCTGGACCGGGTGTTCATCGGTTCGTGCACCAACTCGCGGATCGAGGACCTGCGCGCGGCGGCGGAAGTGGCCAAGGGGCGCAAGGTGGCGTCGAGCGTCAAGCAGGCACTGGTGGTGCCCGGTTCGGGCCTGGTCAAGGCCCAGGCCGAGGCCGAGGGCCTGGACCAGGTATTCCTGGAAGCGGGCTTCGAATGGCGCGAGCCGGGCTGTTCGATGTGCCTGGCGATGAACCCCGACAAGCTCGGCAACGGCGAGCACTGCGCCTCCACCTCCAACCGCAATTTCGAAGGCCGCCAGGGCGCCGGCGGGCGCACCCACCTGGTCAGCCCGGCAATGGCCGCCGCGGCCGCGGTGGCCGGCCACTTCGTCGATGTGCGCCAGTTGATGGCGCAGGGCTGAGGAGATCGCCGACATGAAAGCCTTCACCACCCACACCGGCCTGGCCGCTCCGCTGGATCGCGCCAACGTCGATACCGACCAGATCATCCCCAAGCAGTTCCTGAAGTCGATCAAGCGCACGGGTTTTGGCCCGAACCTGTTCGACGAGTGGCGCTACCTGGACGAGGGCCAGCCCGGGCAGGACTGTTCCACTCGCCCGCTCAACCGGGAGTTCGTGCTCAACCTGCCGCGCTACCGCGGCGCCAGCGTGCTGCTGGCGCGGGAGAACTTCGGCTGCGGGTCCTCGCGCGAGCACGCGCCGTGGGCGCTGGACGAATACGGCTTCCGTGCGGTGATCGCGCCCAGCTTCGCCGACATCTTCTACAACAACAGCTTCAAGAACGGGCTGCTGCCGATCGTGCTGAGCGATGAGCAGGTCGATGCGCTGTTCGCGCAGTGCGAGGCGACCGAGGGCTATGCGCTGACCGTGGACCTGGCCGCGCAGTCCGTGACCCGGCCCGATGGCGTGCAGTATTCCTTCGAGATCGACGCCTTCCGCAAGCACTGCCTGCTGCACGGCCTGGACGACATCGGTCTGACCCTGCAGGAACGCGATGCCATCGCCGCGTTCGAGGCGCGGCACCAGGCGGCCCAACCGTGGCTGTTCGCGCAGGCGCACTGAGGCGCCTGCGCGGTCAACGTCCGCTCAGTGCGGGACGGTGAACAGGATCCAGCCGTCGCGCCGCGACACTTCCCGGCCGCGGGTCTGGGCGGTGAAGGTTGCGGTGTCGGTGCCGGGCGGGCAGGCCACCAGGTAGGTTCCACCGCCCAGGAACTGGTTGGTGAAATCACTTTCCCCGGCACGCCGGCACTGGTCGTCCGGACCACGGAAGCCGGGGCCGAACAGGGGCACGTCGGCCGGAGGACCCGGCGGATGCGCAGCGGCACCACCGCCGTGCGGCACGGTAAACAGGATCCAGCCGTCGCGCCGCGCTACTTCCTGGCCGCCGGTCTCGAAGGCGAAGAACCGCGGATCGGTGCCCGGCGGGCAGGCGACCAGCTGGCCCGAGCCGCCCAGGAACGGGTTGGTGAAGTCGCTTTCCCCGGCGCGCCGGCACTGGTCATCCGGGGTGCGGAAGCCCGGCCCGAACAGCGGGATGCCGGCAGGCGCGTGCGCGCCACCCCCTGGCGGGGCGGGCGGTGGAGGCAGCGGCTGTGTACCCACGGCCGGCCGCGGATTGAGGTGGCTGGCCGAGACCCAGCCGTGGCGGTCGTTGAAGGTGGTCTGGCACCAGGCCACCGGGTTGGTGCAGCCGAAGACCTGGATCCACGAGTTCTTCGGGATCCATGCCACGACTGCATGCTGGGTGCCCGGACCGGCGCGCATGTTGAGGTTGGAGGTGGCCTGGGCCGACTGCGGGGCCTGGGCGCTGGCGGCAGTGGACGCCAGGGCGAGGATCATGGCCAACGCAGCTATCGGTATTCCCTTGAACTTGAACACGGCATCTCTCCTGGACCGGTGGTGTGCGGCGGGTATCGTCCGGAGTCTAGGCGGCTGCCCCACCGGCGGGCAAGGAAGCAGGCCTGCGGTTACGCCGCCCGCGGCTGCCGCTGCAGCCTGCGCAGCACCCAGGCCTCGATGTCGTCGACCAGGGTGAACGCGGCCGGCACCACCACCAGGCTGAGCACGGTAGAGGTGATCAGGCCGCCGATCACGGTGATCGCCATCGGCGCGCGGAAGCTGGAGTCGCCACCCAGGCCCACGGCAATCGGCAACATGCCCGCGCCCATGGCCAGGGTGGTCATCAGCACCGGCCGGGCGCGCTTGTGGCAGGCGTCCAGCAGGGCCTCGTGCCGCGACAGGCCCAGTTCGCGCTCGGCGATCACCGCGTAGTCGACCAGCAGGATCGAGTTCTTCACCGCGATGCCGATCAGCAGGATCAGGCCGATCAGCACCGGCAGCGAGATGTCGGTGCCGGTGAGCAGCAGTGCACCGAAGGCGCCACCGGCCGCCAGCGGCACCGCCACCAGGATCGTCAGCGGCTGGCTGGCGTGGTTGAACAGCAGCAGCAGCACGCCGTAGACGCAGAACAGGCCGGCGACCATGGCCATCATGAAGCCGGCGAACATCTCCTCGAAGATCTCGCTGTCGCCGGCCGGCTGCAGGGCCACGCCCGCAGGCAGCTTCTGCAGCGACGGCAGCGCCTTGATCTGCTTGTCCACCTCGCCCATCGGGCGGCCATTGAGGTCCACGGTGATGGTGACGTTGCGACGACGGTCGAAGCGGTCGATCTGCGACGGGCCGCTGTCGGTGCCGATCTGCGCCACTGCCGCCAGCGGCACGCTGCCGCCGTGGGCGCTGGGCACGCGCAGCTGGCCCAGCATGGCAGGATCGGACAGTGAGGCTTCGGCCAGCTGCACCCGGATCGGCACCTGGCGCTCGGGCAGATTGAGCTTGGACAGGTACTGCTCGTAGTCGCCACGGGTGGCCACGCGGGTGGCCGCGGCGATGTCGGCGGTGGATACGCCCAGGTCGGCCGCGCGCGCCGGGTCCGGGCGCACGATCACCTCCGGGCGCACCAGGGCGGCGCTGGAATTGACCGTGCCCAGTCCGGGCAGCTGGCGGATGTCGCGTTCGACCTCGCGCGAAGCGCGGGCCAGGCTGGCCGGATCATCACCAGCCAGCACCAGCTGCAGCGCGCGCCCGGGTTCGCCGCCCTGGAAGGAGATGCGCACGCCGGGGATATCGGCCAGGCGCTGGCGTACCTGGGTCTCCAGCTGCTGCTGGCTGCGGCTGCGATCGTCCTTCCAGCCGATGATCAGGGTGGCCCGGCGCAGCTCGGCGCTGGACAGGTCGCCGGCACCGGTGCCGGTGGTGGCGCCGACGGTGGCGAACACGTGTTCGATCTCGGGGATGTCGGCGATCAGGCTGCGTGCTTCGGCGGCGACCGCAGCAGTGGCCTGCAGCGAGGCACCCGGCGCCAGTTCGACCACCAGGGTGCTCTGCGGATTGTTGGCGGGCGGGATGAAGTTGAGGTTGAGCAGCGGCACCATCGCCATCGACAGCACGAACAGGCCCAGCGCCAGCCACAGGGTGCGGCCACGGTGGCGCAGCGCGCGGTCGGCCCACTTCAGGTACCAGCGCATCATTTTCGAGTCGCCGCCATGGGTGGGCATCGGCCGCAGCATGTGCGCGGCCATCATCGGCGTGACCAGGCGCGCCACCAGCAGCGAGAACAGTACCGCCGCCGCCGCCGTCCAGCCGAACTCGCGGAAGAACTTGCCCGGGATGCCCGGCATGAACGCCACCGGGATGAACACCGCCGCCAGCGTGCAGGAGGTGGCCACCACCGCCAGACCGATCTCGTCGGCCGCCTCCAGCGCGGCCTGCCGTGGTGGCTTGCCCATGCGCAGGTGGCGGTCGATGTTCTCCACCTCCACGATCGCATCGTCCACCAGGATGCCGACCACCACCGCCAGCGCCAGCAGGGTGATCATGTTCAGGCTGAAGCCCAGCCAGTACATCACCGCGAAGGTGGGGATGATCGACAGCGGCAGCGCCACCGCGGAGATGAAGGTGGCGCGCCAGTCGCGCAGGAACAACCACACCACCAGCACCGCCAGCAGCGCGCCTTCCCACAACATGTGCATGGAGGCTTCGAACGAGGCCTGTGCCTCCTGGGTGGTGGAGGCCACCTCGACGATGTGCAGCCGCGGCTGTTCCTGGCCCAGCGCCTGCACGCTGGCGCGCACCGCGTTGCCCACGTCCACTTCGCTGGAGCCGTTGGTGCGCTGTACCGCGAAGCCGATCACCGGCTTGCCGTCCAGGGTTGCAAGCTGGGCGAGGGTGGCGTGGCCGTCGTGCACGTCGGCCAGGGTGGACAGGCGCACCTTGCGACCGTCCGGGACGAAGATCGGGTAGTCGGCCAGCGCCGCCGGATCGGTCACCGTGCCCAGGGTGCGCACCGCCTGCTCGCCGCCGGCCACCGTGGTGCGCCCGCCGGGTTGCTCCTGCTGGATCCGCGCCAGCTGCTGCGACAGCATCGCCGGGCTGACCCCGAAACCCTGCACCGCCTCGGGGCGCAGTTCGACCCGGATCTCGCGGTCGGCCCCGCCGATCCGGCGCACGCCACCGACCCCGGGAATGCCGAACAGGCGCTTGCCGACGGTGTCGTCGATGAACCAGCTCAGCTCCTCGTCGCTCCAGCCGTCGGCGGTGACCGCGTAGGTGAGCATGTCCTCGCCGGCCAGGTTGAGCAGGGACACGATCGGTGGCTGCACCTCCTGCGGCAGGTCGATGCGGATCCGATCGACCGCGTCGCGCACCTCGTCCTTGGCCAGCGTGCCCTCGCGGCCCAGGTCGAACACGATCATGGTGGTCGACACGCCCTCGCTGACGGTCGAGACCAGGTCGTCGATGCCGGCGATGCTGGCCACCGCATCCTCGACCTTGCGGGTGACCTGGGTTTCCAGGGTGCTGGGGCTGGCACCGGGCAGGGCGACGGTGACCGTCACCATCGGCACGGTCAGGTCGGGGAACTTGGACACCGCCAGCCGGTGGAACGAGAACAGCCCGGCGGCGGTGAGCAGGATGAAGACCAGGATCGCCGGCAGCGGGCGATGGATCGACCAGGCCGAAAAATTCATCTCAGTGGCCCGCATCCGGTTGGGCGGTGGCGGCCGGCGCGTCCACCACCCGCACCAGGTCGCCGTCGCCGAGGAAGCCGGCGCCGCGGGTGACCACCCGTTCGCTGCCGTCCAGGCCGCTGCGCACCTCGATCCGCTCGCCGAACACCGCGCCGGTCTCCACGACCCGCTCCTGCACACGGCCGTCGTCACCGACCACGAACACATGGGCGCGGCCGTCGCGCCGTGCCAGTGCGTCCATCGGCACCAGCAGGGCGCTGCCTTCGCCCAGGGCGATGCGGCCCTGGGCGAACATGCCGGCGCGCAGGTCGCCCGGCTCGGGCAGGTCGGCGTAGATCGTGCCGATCCGGCGCTGCGCGTCCAGTGCCGGCGAGACCCGGCGCACCTGGCCCGGCACTTCGCCGCCGACCGGCGACTGCACGAATACTGCGGCGCCTTCGCCGACCCGCAGCAGGTCGGCCTGGGCCAGTTCGGCGCGCCATTCCAGGCGGCCGTCGCGGATCAGGCGCAGCAGCTCGCTGCCGGCCGACACCACCTGGCCCGGCTGCACGCTGCGCGCCGACACCACCCCGGCCACCGGCGCGCGGACCACGGCGAAGTCGCGCTGCACCCGCGCCGAATCGCGGCTGGCGGTGGCCGTGTCCAACCGCGAGCGGGCGCTGGTGCGCGCCGCGTCGGCCTCGTCGGCGTCCTGCTGCGACATCAGCCTCTGTGCAGCCAGTTCGCCGACCCGGCGCGCCTTGCGCTCGGCCACCGTCAGGTTGGCCCGCGCCTCGGCCACCGCAGCCTCGGCCTCGGCCAGGCGCGCATCCTGTGTGCGCGTGTCCAGCCGCAGCAGCACGTCCCCCTGCTTCACCACGCTGCCGACCTCCACCTCCACCGCGGCCACCCGCAGTCCGGACAGCTCCACGCCCACCGACACCTCCTCCCAGGCCGCGACCGCGCCGGAGGCGACCACGTCGTGCACCACGCTGTCGCGCTGCGGCGTGGCCACCGACACGGTCAGGCTGGGCGTGGCATCGGGGGTGTCGTCGGGCCTGGTGCAGGCGGCAAGCAGGATCAGGCCGGCGATCGCGGCCAGGCGCGGGAGCAGGGTGGGCATCCGTGGGGGTCCGTACGGTACGGCGGCGATTCTAGCAGTGGGCCGACGGCCGGTGCGGCGTGGCTGGCCTGGCACTGGAGCCTGGTGGGCTGGAAGCTTCGAGGGCAACCGTGGACCCGATCGCCGCGGGAAACCTGGGCCATTGACAGTATCAATAATGACACTACACTGCGTAGATGGCCAGGCTGGGCGATCTGTTGGAAGCCATGCGCACTGCACCGCAGAGCGTGCGCTTTGCCGATCTTGCCAAAGTATGCGACCACTACTTCGGCAAACCGCGGCAGGCCGGCACCAGCCACCGCGTGTACCGCACGCCGTGGCCGGGCGACCCGCGCGTCAACATCCAGCGCGGTCCGGGCGGCATGGCCAAGGTGTATCAGGTGCGGCAGGTACTGGCTGCCGTCGACAGACTGGAGGCATCGGCATGAATGCACAGCACTACACCTATCGGGTCATCTGGTCGGAGGAGGACGGCGAGTTCGTCGGCCTGTGCGCCGAATTTCCCGGCCTGTCGTGGCTGGCGCCGAAGATGGAAGATGCGCTCAAGGGCATCGCCAGCGTCGTAGCCAATGTCGTGCGCGACCTGCGCAAGCAGGAAGAGGCCGTGCCGGAGCCGATCAGCGCACGGCAGTATTCGGGCAAATTCCAGGTGCGAATCCCGCCGCAACGGCACCGGCTGCTTGCCGTGCAGGCCGCCGAGCAGGGCATCAGCCTGAACCGTCTGGTGAGCGATCGCCTGGCCTGAGCCGCCCCCACTCCCGACCGGGAGCCCTGACCTGGAGATTCCGATGCGCCCTTCGCTGCTTGCCCTGTGCCTGCTGCTCGCCACCTCCG
>JAGOWL010000001.1:0-7479 GCA_018060215.1 Pseudoxanthomonas sp. | reverse complement strand
CCGGACCGGTTCGCCCTGCTGACCTCGCCCGCGGATGTCGCGCGCCTGCGTGAAGGCGGCCGCGTGCTGCTGCCGCTGGGCATGGAGAACGGCGCGCCGATCGGCGACACGCTGGCCAATCTCCAGTTCTTCTTCGATCGTGGCGTGCGCTACATCACCCTGGCGCACAGCGCCAACAACCGCATCGCCGATTCCTCCTACGTGCAGGACAAGCAATGGAACGGGCTGAGCCCGTTCGGCCGCCAGGTGGTCAAGGAGATGAACCGGCTGGGCATCATGGTGGACGTGTCCCACCTGGGCGACGCCTCGGCGATGGAGGCCATCGAGCTGAGCACCGTGCCGGTGATCGCCAGCCATTCGGCCTTCCGCCATTTCACCCCGGGCTTCGAGCGCAACATCAGCGACGAGCTGGCCAAGGCGGTCGCGGCGAAGGGCGGCGTGGTGCAGGTGCCGTTCGGTACCGCCTTCATCGACCCGGCCAGTGCCGCCGACACGCAGGCGCACTTCCGCGCGATCAACGACTTCAACCGCCACAACGCCGAACTGAAGGCCCAGGGCAAGCCGGCGCTGGACCGGGCGCAGTTCGACAAGGACTGGGAGGCCGCCCACCCGCCGCGGCAGAGCACGCTGGCCCAGGTGCTGGACCAGATCGACTACGGGGTGCAGCTGATCGGC
Organism: Pseudoxanthomonas sp.; assembly: GCA_018060215.1. Classification (GTDB taxonomy): domain Bacteria; phylum Pseudomonadota; class Gammaproteobacteria; order Xanthomonadales; family Xanthomonadaceae; genus Pseudoxanthomonas. The sequence goes on along the minus strand of JAGOWL010000001.1, from coordinate 6,804 downwards.
ATCGACCACGTCGGCATCGGCTCGGACTTCGACGGGGTGGGCGGCGAACTGGCCGAGGGATTGCGGACGGTGGCCGACTTCCCCAACCTGGTCGCCGGCCTGCAGGCGCGTGGCTACGACGACGCCGGCATCGGCAAGATCCTGGGCGGCAACCTGCTGCGGACCTGGGCCCGGATCGAGGCCGGCGCGGTGCCGCAGGACTGAGTGCGCCCCTGCCGGCTCAGTACACGCCCTGGGCCAGCATCGCGTCGGCGATCTTGACGAAGCCTGCGATGTTGGCGCCATCGACGTAGTTGACGCTGCCGTCGGCGCGGCGGCCGTGGCGCACGCAGTTGCCGTGGATGTCCTTCATGATCTGGTGCAGGCGCTCGTCGACCTCGGCGTGGTGCCAGGACAGGCGCAGCGCGTTCTGCGACATCTCCAGCCCGGAGGTGGCCACGCCGCCGGCGTTGGAGGCCTTGCCCGGCGCGTACAGCGTGCCCGCGGCCAGGAACACCTCCACCGCCTCCAGGGTGGCGGGCATGTTGGCGCCCTCGGCCACGCAGATCACGCCGTTGTCGACCAGGGTGCGCGCATCGTCCTCATCCAGTTCGTTCTGGGTGGCGCAGGGCAGGGCGATCTGGGCCGGGATGTGCCAGGGACGCTTGCCGGGCAGGTATTGGAAGCGTGGGTCTCCGCCCAGCTCGGCCAGGCGGCCGCGGCGCACGTTCTTCAGTTCGGCCACCTGCGCGATGGCCTCCATGTCGAACGCCGCCGGCGCATACAGGGTGCCGTCCGAATCGCTGAAGGTCAGCACCCGGCCGCCCAGGTCGGTGGCCTTGATCGCCGCGTACTGGGCCACGTTGCCCGAGCCGGACACCAGCACCCGCGCACCGTGGGTGGGGCGGCCGGCGTGGTGCAGCATCTGTTCGACGAAGTAGACCGTGCCAAAGCCGGTGGCTTCCGGGCGCATCAGGCTGCCGCCGTAGGCGATGCCCTTGCCGGTGAACACGCAGGCCGCATCGTTGGACAGCTTCTTCATCATCCCGGCCATGTAGCCGACTTCGCGCGCGCCCACGCCGATGTCGCCGGCCGGCACGTCGGTGTCCGGGCCCAGGTGCCGGTACAGCTCCAGCATCAGCGCCTGGCAGAAGCGCATCACCTCGCCCTCGCTGCGACCCTTGGGATCGAAGTCCGAACCGCCCTTGCCACCGCCCATCGGCAGGGTGGTCAAGGCGTTCTTGAAGGTCTGCTCGAAGGCCAGGAACTTGAGGATCGACAGGTTCACCGAGGGGTGGAAGCGCATGCCGCCCTTGAACGGGCCGATCGCCGAGCTGTGCTGGACGCGGAAGGCGCGGTTGACCTGGACCTGGCCGTGGTCGTCGGTCCAGGCGACCCGGAACTGGATCGCACGCTCGGGCTCGACCAGGCGTTCGAGCAGGCCCAGCCGCGCGTAGTGCGGGTTGCGCTCCAGGAACGGCCACAGGCTGGCGGTGACTTCCTGGACCGCCTGCAGGAACTCCGGCTGCAGCGGGTCGCGGCGCTGGATGCGATCGAGGAAGGCTTCCCTGGAACCTGGCATGTGGCGTGCTCTCGTCTTCGGCGTGGATCGGTGGGGGGACAGCCCGCGCCGCGGGCGGTGGAGCGGCTCAGCCCAGGCGGTCGAGCACCGCCTGCGCGGCCTGGGCGGTGGACACGGCCTGGCCGGGTCCGGCCAGGTCGGCGGTGAACACCTTGGCGTCCAGCGCCGAGGACACGGCGGCCTCGATCGCTGCGGCCTCGGTTTCCAGTCCCAGCGAATGGCGCAGCAGCAGCGCGGCGCTGAGGAGGGTGGCGTAGGGGTTGGCGATGCCCCTGCCGGCGATGTCGGGAGCCGAGCCGTGGATCGGTTCATAGATCCCCACCTTGCCCGCGCCCAGCGAAGCGGACGGCAGCAGGCCCAGCGAGCCGGCCAGCATCGAGGCCTCGTCGGTGAGGATGTCGCCGAACATGTTCTCGGTGACGATCACGTCGTAGGCGCGCGGCTTGGACAGCAGGTGCATGGCCATCGAATCGACCAGCTGGTGTTCCAGGGTCACATCGGGGAATTCCTCGGCCATCACCCTGTTGGTGACGTCACGCCACAGTCGCGAGGTCTCCAGCACGTTGGCCTTGTCCACCGAAGTGAGATGGCCGCGGCGCGCGCGCGCCAGGCCGGCGGCCATGCGCACCACCCGCTCGACCTCGGCCACCGAGTAGCGGCACAGGTCGCTGGCGTCGGTGTCGCTGCGGGTCTTGTCGCCGAAGTAGATGCCGCCGGTCAGCTCGCGCACCACCAGGATGTCCACGCCCTGCAGGATTTCGGACTTGATCGGCGAGGCGCCCAGCGCGGCCGGATGCGGCCGGGTCGGGCGCAGGTTGGCGAACAGGCCCAGGCCCTTGCGGATCGCCAGCAGGCCCTGTTCCGGGCGCACCTTGGCGTTCGGGTCCGACCACTTCGGGCCGCCGACCGCGCCCAGCAGGATCGCATCGGCCTGGCGCGCCGCTTCCAGGGTGGATTCGGGCAGCGGTACGCCATGGCGGTCGATGGCGATGCCGCCGATGTCGTGCTCATGGAACTGGAACTGGTGGCCATGGCGGCGGGCGATGGCTTCGAGCACCGGCACGGTGGCGGCGATGATCTCCGGCCCGATGCCATCACCGGGCAGGACGACGATATTGGCTTGCATGTGGGATCCGGTGGCAGGGTCAGGCGGTGGCGAGCTGTTCGCCGGCGGTGGCGATGCGGCGCTGGCGCAGCAGGCGGTTGGCCACGTCCAGCCAGGCCAGCGCGCTGGCCTCGATGATGTCGCGGCTGGTGCCGGTGCCCTCGTATTCCACCTCGCCCTGGCGCACGCTCAGGTTGGCCTCGCCACGCGCATCGGCACCCAGGCCGACGCTGTGCACCTGGTAGCTCTCCAGGCTCAGCTGCACGCCGGTGGCCGAGGCCAGCGCGGCAAACAGCGCATCGACCGGGCCATCGCCTTCGGCCGTCTCCAGCACGGTGCGGCCTTCCGGATCGGACAGCTCCACCGTGGCGATGGCGCGCTGGCCGCGGTCGCTGACGGTCATCGAGGCCAGCCGGTAGCCGTCGCCGTCGCCGGTGTCCTGCATCAGCGCCTGCAGGTCGGCGTCGGTGACCACCCGCTGCTGTTCGCACAGGGCCTTGAAGTCGGCGAACACCAGGTCCAGCTCGGCGTCCTCCAGGTAGTAGCCCAGCGCACGCAGGCGCTGCTCGACCGCGGCGCGGCCGCTGTGCCGGCCCAGCACCATCTGCGTGTCCGGCCAGCCCACGTCCTGCGGGCGCATGATCTCGTAGGTACCGCGGTGGCGCAGCATGCCGTGCTGGTGGATGCCCGACTCATGGGCGAAGGCATTGGCCCCGACCACGGCCTTGTTGCGCTGCACGTGCATGCCCACCAGCCGCTGCAGCAGCTGCGAGGTCGGCACCAGCCGCCGGGTGTCGATGCCGGTGTCGGCCTCGAAGAACGCGCCGCGCACCTTCAGCGCCATCACGATCTCCTCCAGCGCGCAGTTGCCGGCGCGCTCGCCGATGCCGTTGATGGTGCATTCGACCTGGCGTGCGCCGCCCTCGATGGCGGCCAGGCTGTTGGCCACGGCCAGGCCCAGGTCGTTGTGGCAGTGGGCGCTGAACACCACCTGGCCGGCGCCGGGGACCTGGGTGGTCAGGCGCTGGAACAGGCCGCGGATTTCTTCCGGCGTGGTGAAGCCGACCGTATCGGGAACGTTGATCGTGGTCGCGCCGGCGGCAATCGCCGCGGCCACGACCTCGTGCAGGAAGTCCTCCTCGGTGCGGGTGCCGTCCTCGGTGGAGAACTCGACGTCGTCGATGAACTTCCTGGCGTAGGCGATGTGCTCCACGGCCATGTCCAGCACCTGCTGCCGGCTCATGCGCAGCTTGTGCTCGCGGTGCAGCGGGCTGGTGGACAGGAACAGGTGCAGGCGCGGCCGGGCGGCCGCTTCCAGCGCCTGCAGGGAGGTGTCGATGTCGGCGCGCAGGCAGCGCGAGAGCACGGCCAGCACCGGCTGGCGCAGTTCGCGGCCAACCAGGGCCATGGCATCGCGGTCGGACTGGGAGCTGGCCGGGAAGCCGGTTTCGATGACGTCCACGCCCAGTTCGGCCAGGGCACGGGCCATCACCAGCTTCTGCTGCGGGGTCATGCTGCATCCGGGCGATTGCTCGCCGTCGCGCAAGGTGGTGTCGAACACCCGGATTCGGGCCGGGACGGGCGGGGCCTGGGTGGGAGACTGGGACGCGTTCACCAGGTGAATTCCTCTTCGCTGACGTGCTGCGGCGCCGGGGGCGCCAAGGGGGCGGAAATGCTGGAACTGGGTGCAAGGGTAGCGGTCGGGCGTCTTTTTGCCACTGCGACCTTCTTCGCAAGGGCCGGATCGGCGGCGTCGCTGCGGCTGCCGGCGGCCGCTTCGCCGCCGCGCCGGCGCGGCTTGCGTGGCGGCCGCGGGCGCACTTCGGACAGCAGCGCGGCCAGGGCCAGGGCATCGATGTTGCCGCCCGACACCACCGCGCACTTGCGCTTGCCGGCCACGCGGCGGCCGGCGGCCAGGGCCAGGGCGCCGGCGCCTTCGGCGATCAGGTTCTCCTCCAGCGCCAGCCGTACCAGGGTCTCGCGCAGCTCGGCCTCGCGCACGATGACCACGTCGTCGAGCAGGCGTGCGCACAGGCGGCGGGTGATGAAGCCGGGGATCTTGACCCGCACGCCATCGGCCAGCGTACGCGCCGGGTCGATGGCGGTGGTGTCGCCCCTGATCGCGCGCGCCATCGAGTCCACGCCCTCGACCTGGGCACCGACCACGCGCACGCCCTGCGACTTCAGCGCCAGCGCCACGCCCGACGCCAGGCCGCCGCCGCCGATCGGCACGATGACCACGTCCGGGGTGTATGGGGCGATCTCGATGCCGATCGTGCCCTGGCCGGCGATCACGTCCGGATCGTCGAAGGCGGACAGGAAGCGGTAGCCGTGGTGTTCGGCCAGCTGGCGGGCGAAGGCCCAGGCCTCGTCGTAGCTGTCGCCGTGCTGGCGCACGGTGGCGCCCCAGTGGGCCACGCCGGCGATCTTGTTCTCCGGCGCGCCGTGCGGCATCACCGTGATCGCCGGCACGCCCAGCCGATAGGCGGCCCAGGCCACGCCCTGGGCGTGGTTGCCGGCCGAGGCGCAGATCACCGGGCGCGGGTCGCCGCGTTCGCGCGCGGCCAGCATCGCATTGAGCGCCCCGCGCACCTTGTATGAGCCGGTGCGCTGCAGGTTCTCCAGCTTGAGCATCACCCCAAAGCGTTCGGCGTGGTGCATCGGGGTGACCGGCAGGTAGCGCCGCAGCCGCGCCTGCGCGGCCAGCACGTCGGCCACGCCTACTTCAACCGCCGCCACCTCGACGGCAGCCGCATCCACGACACCGACGTCGCCGACGTCGGCCTCCTTCGAACCGGCACTGGCGCGGCCGCGCTCAGGCATCGCCGCAGCGCCACGGGCGATGGCGAAGAAGGCACCTCCGCACCACGACCTCCGCCGGGGCGGTCGTGGCGCGATGGGATGGGGCGGCCGGCGCGTGCATCACGCCGCCTCCCGCGAGGCGTCGTCCAGGGCGATGATCGCGACCGACTCGCAGTCGTACACCTTCAGCAATTGCCGCCTGAGGGTCTCAGCCGGGCGCGAGCCCTCCACCACCAGCTGCAGCGTCCAGCGGCCATCGCCGCCCTCGGTTCCACCGCTGATCGCACGCGGGGCGAAGCCGCGGCGCTCGGTCATCCCGATCACCCGCACCAGCGCGCCTTCCACGGGCTTCAGCACCAGGTCAAGCCGGTAACGCATGCGCGGACTCCGCCTTCTTCTCGTTGGGGTTGGATTCGAGCATCTGGCTGTTGGCCGTGTTCGGCGGCACCAGCGGCCAGACGTTGGCGCGCGCGTCGATCTTCACGTGCAGCAGGGCCGGCCCGGGCGTGGCCAGCAGGCCGGCCAGCGCGCCTTCGACCTGGTCGCGGTGCTCGATCCTGCTGGCGGGGATGCCGCAGACCTGGGCCAGGGCGGCGAAGTCCGGGTTGTCGGACAGGTCGATCTCGCTGTAGCGCTTGTCGAAGAACAGCTCCTGCCACTGCCGGACCATGCCCAGCGAGCTGTTGTCCAGCAGCACCATCTTGATCGGCAGCCGGCAGCGGGCGATGGTCACCAGCTCCTGCACGTTCATCATGAAGCCGCCATCGCCATTGACCAGCACCACGGTGCGGTCCGGGCAGGCGAACTGGGCGCCCATCGCCGCCGGCAGGCCGAAGCCCATCGTGCCCAGCGCGCCGGAGGTCAGGTGGTTGCGCGGATGGGCGAAGCGGCAGTGCTGGGCCACCCACATCTGGTGCTGGCCCACGTCGCTGGACACGATCGCATCCGGGGCCAGTTCGCTCAGGCGCCGGAGCAGGGCCGGTGCGTAGATGTCCTGGCCGGGCGCGTCGTAGCGGGCAGCGTGGCGCTGGCGGTTGCGCGCGCAGCGCTGGCGCCAGTCGTGCTGGGCCGGGTTGCCCGGCTGGTCCAGCGCCGCAGCTGCCAGTTCGCCCAGACCCACGGCGATGTCGCCGGGCAGGGCGATGTCGGCGGTGCGCAGCTTGGAGATCTCGTAGGCGTCGGCATCCAGGTGTACCACCCGCGCGAACGGGGCGAACTCGGCCAGCTTGCCGGTGGCGCGGTCGTCGAAGCGCGCGCCGACCACCACCAGCAGGTCCGATTCCTGCACGGCGATGTTGGCCGCGCGCGAGCCGTGCATGCCCAGCATGCCCAGCAG
>JAGOWL010000147.1 GCA_018060215.1 Pseudoxanthomonas sp. | reverse complement strand
CGGACTCACGCCGCCAGCAACGCCTTCATCTTCTTCATCGCGTTGGCTTCGATCTGGCGGATGCGCTCGGCCGACACACCGTATTCGTCGGCCAGTTCCTGCAGGGTGACCTTGTTTTCGTCGTCCAGCCAGCGGCGGGCGATGATGTCGCGCGAACGCGCATCCAGCCCGGCGAGGCCTTCGCGCAGCAGCTGCAACTGGTTGTCCTCGCTGTCGGCACGCTCGTAGGCCTGCGAGGGATCCTCGTCCTGCGCCTTCAGGTAGGCACCGGGCGCCGGCGGCGCGTGCTCGTCGTCCTGGTCGGCCGGGGCATCGAAGCCGATGTCGCGGCCGGACAGGCGCGCTTCCATCTCCAGCACCTCGTGCTCGGGCACGTTGAGGTCGCGGGCCACCGCACTGACCTCGGCCGCGTTCATCCAGCCCAGGCGGGTCTTGGCCTTGCGCAGGTTGAAGAACAGCTTGCGCTGGGCCTTGGTCGTGGCGACCTTGACGATGCGCCAGTTCTTGAGGATGAACTCGTGCATCTCGGCGCGGATCCAGTGCACGGCGAAGCTGACCAGGCGCACGCCCTGGTCCGGGTCGAAGCGCTTGACCGCCTTCATCAGGCCGATGTTGCCCTCCTGCACCAGGTCGCCCAGCTGCAGGCCGTAGCCGCTGTAGCCGCGGGCCACGTGGACCACGAAGCGCAGGTGCGAGTGGACCAGCTCGCGGGCCGCGTCCAGGTCTTCCTGGTCGCGGAAACGGCGGGCCAGCTCCTGCTCGTCCTCGACACTGAGGACCGGGATCTGGTGCACGGCAGCGATGTACGCCTCCAGCGATCCCAGCGGGCTGGGAATGGGCAGGTTGTTGGCAACGAGACTGGTGGAGCGGGCGGTCTGGGTCATGGCAGTCATGTTAGCAATCACGGGGTTGGACTGCTAATGCCAGAAATGGTTCCCGGTGTTGCATGGGCGCAACGATCCGGATGACTCAAAACCTTTTGAATCAATGGGTTGCGAGGATTAAAGCTGAACAGGGGGTGGCGCCCGGGAGCTCAGGGCTGGGCCAGCAGCGCCTCCACCTCGGCCCGTGGCGGAAGCGACCAGTCGATGGGTACCTGCCCGCGCCGGACCAGGTACTCGTTGGCCGCCTTGAAGTGCCCGCAGCCGAAAAAGCCCCGGTGCGCCGACAACGGCGACGGATGCGGGGCCTTGAGCACCCGGTGCCGGCGCGGGTCGATGACCTTGCCCTTGGCCTGGGCGTAGCTGCCCCAGAGCAGGAACACCAGGCCTTCGCGCTCGGCGGCCAGGGCCTGGATGGCGTGGTCGGTGAATTCCTCCCAGCCCCTGCCCTGGTGCGCACCGGCCTGTCCCTGCTCCACCGTCAGCACCGCGTTGAGCAGCAGCACGCCGCGCCGGGCCCACGGCAGCAGGCAGCCGTGGTCGGGCCGCGGCAGGCCCAGCTCACTGCCGATTTCCTTGTAGATGTTGAGCAGCGACGGCGGCACCGGCACGCCGGGCAGCACCGAAAAGCACAGGCCATGGGCCTGGCCGGGGCCGTGGTAGGGATCCTGGCCCAGGATCACCACCTTGACCTGCTCGAAGGGGGTGGCGTCGAAGGCCGCGAAGATCTGCGGACCCGGCGGATACACGTGCGCGCCGGCGGCCTGGCGCTGGCGCAGGAACGCCGACAGTTCGCGCATCCGCGGCCGCATCAGCTGCTCGCCGATGCGCGCCTTCCAGGAAGGTTCCAGCCGGACCCGCGCGCTGGCGTCGGCGTCACCGCCCATGCCGGCCGGCGCCGTTCAGTACGACCGGGTGCCGTCCAGTCGCGCCAGGCGCAACTGGAACAGCACCTTGGTCACCAGCAACCGCTCCTCGATCGGCTTCTGCACCAGGTCGTTGGCGCCGGCCCTGAGCAGTTCGGACTGGTTGTGCGGATTGCTGTCGCCGGTCATCACCAGCACTGGCAGGCGGCGCTTGCCGTAGCCGAAATCCACGCGGATCCGCTCGACCACGTCGCGCCCGCTCAGCTCGCCCTTCAGGGTCACGTCGGTGAGCACCACGTCGATCTGGTCGGTGAGCCGGCCCAGCGATTCGGCGGTGAGCAGGGCGAAGGCCTCCTCGGCGGTGATCACGTGGATCACCTTCAACTGCTGGCGTTCGAGCATGCGCCGGGTCGCCTCGGCCACCACCCGGCTGTCCTCGATGTACAGCACGGTCGCGCCGGGGATGGACTGCGGCTGCACGTAGCCGCGGATGAACTCGGCCAGTGCGTCGTGGCCCAGCGACTTGTCGAAGTAGTCGGTGACGTACTCGGTGAAGCGGCGCTCGACCAGGTGCTGCTGGGCGTCGCCTGAGACCACGATCACCGGCACGTAGGCCTGGCCGGCAGCCTCGCGCACGCTGCGCGCCAGTTCCAGGCCATCGCCATCGGCCAGCGACAGCGCGGTGGTGACCAGGTCGACCGGGCCCTGCTCCAGCGCCGCGCGCGCCTCGGCGATGCTGGAACAGCCGATCACCTGCACGCCGGGAAGCTCGCGTTCGAGCACATCGGCGATCAGCTTGCGCACCAGCCGCGAACCGTCGGCCACCATCACCCGCGGCGCATCGCTGATCAGGTGCCTCAGATCGCCGGTCGCCATCAGGTTTCCGTGGGCCGGGTCTGGCGCAGGAAGTGCCCGGTCACCGCCCAGGCGCCGAGCCAGCCCAGCAGCACGGTGCCGAGCAGGACCAAACCCGAATGCAATGCATCCAGCCCCTTGAGCGAAAACTGGCTGCCGTAGCTGGCGCTGAGCGCGGCCAACGGCTCGCGCATCGCCAGCCCGGCCGCGGCGATCAGGCCCAGGGCCAGCAGGCCGGCACCGAAGCCGTACCACGCGCCCAGGTACAGGAACGGGCGGCGGATGAAGCCGTCGCTGGCGCCGAGCAGCTGCAGTACGCCGATCTCCTCGCGCCGGGCCTGGATGTCCAGGCGCACCGTATTGCCCACCACCAGCAGCGCGCCCAGGCCCAGCAGCACCGACAGCACCTGGACCACGCGCTGGCCGAACGCCAGCCAGGCGTCCAGGCGCTGGCGCCAGACCGCGTCGTGCTGGACCAGGTCGGCCTGCGGCAGCGCCTGCAGCGCCGCGACCAGGGCCGCATCGTCGGCATCGCCGGCCGGGGCGACGATCAGCAGGGTCGGCAGCGGGTTGTCGCCGAGCGCATCGATCGCCTCGCCCAGGCCACTGCTTTCGCGGAATCCGTCCAGCGCCTGTTCGGGCGTGCGCAGTTCGACCGTGGCCACGTCGCCGCGCCCGCGCAGGGTGTCGGCCAGCTTCGCCGCCGCCGCCGCGTCCACATCCATCTTCAGGAACACGCTGACCTCGCGCGACTGCTGCACGCTGCCGGCGAAGTGGGTCAGGTTGTCCATCACGATCGACAGGCCCAGCGGCAGGGCCAGGGCCAGGCCCATCACCGCCACCGTCAGCAGGGTGGCCCAGGGCTTGCGCAGCGCGCGGCCGAGGCTGAACACCACGCTGTGCAGGTGCTGGTCCCACCACACCCGCAGGCGCGACGGCGCGGCCGGCGCGGGCGTGGCTCCCTTGCCAGCAGCCGGGGCGGCCGGCGTGGCCGGTTCGGCGGCGTGACTGCTCATTCGGCCAGGTCCTGCGGCGAGATGTCGTCGACCAGGCGGCCGTGGTCCAGGATCAGCACCCGCTTGCGCATGCGCTTGAGCAGGGGCAGGTCGTGGCTGACCACCAGCACGCTGGTACCGCGCTCGGGCAGGCCGGCGAACAGTTCCATGATCTCGGCCGACAGGGTCGGGTCGAGGTTGCCGGTGGGTTCGTCGGCCACCAGCAGGCGCGGTTCGGAGACGATCGCCCGCGCAATGCCCACGCGCTGCTGTTCACCGGCCGACAGCTGGGTCGGCAGCGCCTTCTCGCGATGGGCCAGGCCCATGCGCTCGAGCACCGAACGCACCCGCTTGCCGATCTCGGCGCGGCGGGTGCCGCGCAGGATCAGCGGCAGGGCCACGTTCTCGCCGATGCTGCGGTCGGTGAGCAGGCGGTGGTCCTGGTAGACCACGCCCACCTGCCGCCGGTGCAGGGCAACCTTGCCGCCGCGCACGCGCAACAGGTTGTGGTCGTTGAACACCACCGCGCCGCGGCTGGGCCGCTCGGACAGGTGGATCAGCTTGAGCAGGGTGCTCTTGCCGGCGCCGGAGTGGCCGGTGACGAACAGCATCTCGCCTTCTTCGACCTGGAAGCTCACGTCGACCAGGGCCGGGTGGCCACCGGGATACTGTTTGCTGACGCTTTCGAATCGCAGCACGCTCATGCGGCGATTATGCCGGGCTGCGCGCGGCGGGGACAGGGCCGCCGCAAGGACGGCAGCCCGGTCCCGGGACCGGTCAGTTGCCGCCGACCAGGGAACGCAGGCGGCGACCGATGCGGCCGAAGAACGAATCCTTGGCCACGTGCTCGGCCGCCGGCACCGCCGGGGCCGCGCCCTGGCGGGTGGCCGGCACCTGGGACGGCGACCCGGCCTGCTCGTTGCCGGCCGTGCTGGCGCCATCGACCGGCTTGCCGCGACGGCGGCGACGGCGCTTGCGCGGGGCGCGCTCGCCTTCGGCCTGGGCCTCATCAGGCTGGGAAGGACCGTTGCCCCCGGCTTCCGCACGCGGCGGCCTGCTGTCGCCTGCGGAGCGGGAACGACGACCCCGGCCTTCGCCGCCTGCAGCCGGGCTTTCACCCGGCTGCTCCGTTGCAACGGCTTCACCCGAACCGTTCGAGGCCACCGCCACGGCCACCCCGGCCGCGGTAGCGGCACTGGCGGCCACGGCGGCCTTGCGCCGCGGCGGACGACGCTCGCCATCGCGCGCGCCGCCGGAACGGCTGCTGCCGGAGCGGCCACCGCCACGACGCTCCTCCTCGGCGGCACGCGCCTCGCGCGCCTCGCGGAAGATCTCGCTGACGCTCTCGTTGTCCTCGCCCTCCTCGCCCTCGACCCGTTCGCGCGGCTTGCGCGGCAGCGGGGTCAGCAGCTCGGCGGTGACCGGCTCGGACGGGATCTTCTGCTCGATGTAGGCCTCGATGTCCGGCAGGCCCATCGCGTAGCGCTCGCAGGCGAAGCTGATCGCATCGCCCTCCGCTCCAAGACGGGCCGTCCGGCCGATCCGGTGCACGTAGTCCTCGGCGTCGAACGGCAGGTCGTAGTTGTAGACGTGGGAGACGCCGTCGATGTGCAGGCCGCGCGCGGCCACGTCGGTGGCCACCAGGATCTCCAGCTGGCCGGCCTGGAACTTCTTCAGCAGCGACTCGCGCTTCTTCTGCGGCACGTCGCCCGAGAGCACGCCGACCCGGTA
>JAGOWL010000031.1 GCA_018060215.1 Pseudoxanthomonas sp. | reverse complement strand
GAGATCGGGCGCGAGACGCTGCAGCATCCGGTGGAACTGATCGACGGCATCCGCAAGGCGGTAGCGGCCATCGCCGCCGACTGGCCGGTGGTGCTGATCACCAAGGGCGACCTGTTCCACCAGGAACAGAAGATCGCCGCCTCCGGCCTGGCTGACCTGTTCCCGCGCATCGAGATTGTTTCGGAGAAGGATCCGCCGACCTATGCGCGGGTGCTGGCCGAGTTCGGCATCGACGCGACGCAGTTCGTGATGGTCGGCAACTCGCTGCGCTCGGACATCGAGCCGGTGGTGCGCCTGGGCGGCTGGGGCGTGCATATGCCGTACCCGTTGACCTGGGCGCACGAGGCCGAGCACGGCCTGGCCCAGGCGCATCCGCGGGTGCTGGCGGTGGAGCAGGCCGCGCAGTTGCCCGGCGCGGTGCGCCGGATCGTGGAGCAGGTGCGAAACAGCGCCTGAACGCCTGCACGATCGCGTTCGCGCAGGCGCAACCTGCCGGGTCGGGTTACTTCGGTGTTCATCGCGTGGGCGGCAACTTGATCGCCACGCCACGCCGAAGGAGCGCTGCCATGGACACACCCGGATCCACCCCCCGCAGCAGCGCGCGCCGCTGGCTGCCTGTCGCATTGCTGGGCCTGGCCCTGGGCGCCACCGTTGCAGCGATGCCGGCACCGGCCCAGGCGGCCGACGTGCAGGTCCGCGTGCTGGTGGACGTGGCCGACCTGGTGTTCCGCAGCGGCCGGCCGTATTACTACGACGAAGGCTACTACCGCCCGGTGGTGGTGGAATACGACCGCTGGCGGCGCCCGGTCTACTACCGTTACGGGCCGCCCCCGCGTCCGGTGGTGGTGTACCGTCCGGCACCGCACTACCACCCGCCGGTGCCACGCTATCGGGTGAGCTATGACCCGCGCCACGACCGCTGGGACCGCGATGACCGACGCCACTACCGCAAGCATGACACGCACGGCCATCGCGGCCATCGCGGCCATCGGGACCGCGACGACTGGGATGATTGATTCGATTGAACCGTCGGCACGAGGTCGGCGCGGGCAGGCGGGATCCAGGGCCGGTGGCGCCGGTGCCAGCCCGGGGTGATGGCCATCGCCTGCCCTGACAGTGCGACCGGGCTGCTGCACAATCGGCCCATGCCTGTCCGCCCGCTCCCCCGTCTGTCGCTGCGCGCCGCCCTGGCGGCCGGCTTGATGTCGCTGGCCACGGTTGCCCTGGCGCAGGCCGTGGCCGAGGACCCGGCCGCCGCTGCGGCGGCCAATCCGGCCGCGCCCGCCGACCATCATGCCTATGCCACCGGCGATGCCTGGATCGATGGCCGCCTGGCCGATATCGACCGCTATGCGGCGCGTTATCCCGATGCCTTTGCCGACGAACTGGAACGCCATGCCGGCATTCCGCACGGCTACACCCTGGCCCTGCTGGCCCGGCCGGGCTGGCAGGGCGGCGATGCCTGGTTTGCCTGCTTCCTGGGGCGAGCGGTGCAGGCCAGCTGCCGCAGCGTGGTGCGCGAGCGCAGCCGCGCCGGCACTGACGCCACCTGGACAGCGGTGGCCGCCGGATTCGATGCCCGGCCCGGCTCGCCGGCCTATGCCTCCCTGCGCCTGGCCCTGGCCGACAGCTACCGGCGCTGGGACCGCCCACTGCAGCCGGACGCCGCGCTCAAGCGTGCCCTGCGCGAGCGGGAACAGCGGCAGGCCGAAGCTGTGCGCTGATCGGTATCCCGGGTCAGCGCAGCCATCCTCCGTATCAGTTCGGCGCGCACCTTGAAGCTGGCGGCTTCTTCGGCGGTGTCGGCAAGTGCATCCCAGACGCTGGGGAACCTCAAGCTGCCGGCTACATGCGTGGTGGTAGTGGGGTCATTTCAGGCAATCGCCTTCAGTACGTGCACCGGATCGTTCTTCAGTGCCTTGAGCAGCGCCTTGGCAGGTCCGCTCGGCTCGCGTCGCCCTTGCTCCCAGTTCTGCAGGGTCGTCACCTGGACATCGAGCAGCGCGGCGAGCTTGGCCTGGGAGAGGCCGGTGGCCTTGCGGATGCTTTTGATCTGCGCGGCATCCACGTAGAACTCGCGCGACGGCGCACGCTCGCCGCGGGCAATGCCGTCCATCTGCTCCACGCTTTGCATCAGCTCGTCAAACAGGTTCTTGTCCATGGTTACCTCCAGGTTTCGATGATCTTGCGGAGTGCCTTGCGCTGCTCATCGGTCAGGTCATCCTGTTCGGATTTTTCGTAGGCCAGCAGCAGTCGGATCTGGGCGGCGTTTTGCACGTAGTAGTAGATGACGCGGGCACCGCCGCTCTTGCCCCGACCAGGTAGCGCCATCCTGATCTTGCGTAGCCCACCGGTTCCCTTGATCAGGTCTCCGGCATCGGGATTTTCGGCCAACGTCCCCTGGAAATGGCCGTAGACCTCGTCATCGACCAGTGTCTTGATCTGCCTGGTGAAGATCGGGGTCTCGATGAAGATCACGGGCAATATACGTCAATGACGTATATACGTCAATGACTTACTCTTTGTGGGTTGGAAAGTGGAGGCGGCACCCTCTCTTCGATGGCCAGTTGGCGGCGATCGAAAGTCTCCGACGTGGAGCGGATGTACTTGCCTTGCCGGCGGATGCGCATCCGGGCCGTGTACCCTAGCGATCCGTCCTTGCGGCGACGGACTGGCGATGGTTCCCATGTAGCCGATGCTACATGGCTGTTTTCGTAGCATCCAGCGTGGCAGCGGGCGCCCGAAAGCCCGTGAAACTTGCCGAACATGAGCGCAACCGAGCAACACGAAAACACAGGCAAGTCATTGGAATTGCGCGAAAAATCGCGCTACCAGGCCTCCGCACGCCTGTCCGTCGCGCCGATGATGGACTGGACCGACCGCCACTGCCGGATGTTCCACCGGCTGCTGGCGCCGCATGCGCGGCTGTACACCGAGATGGTCCACGCCAATGCGGTGCTGCTGGGCGACCGCGAGCGGCTGCTGGGTTTCGATCCGGTCGAACATCCCGTTGCCCTGCAACTGGGCGGCAGCGAGCCGCAGGTGCTGGCCCAGGCCACGCGCATCGGCGTGGAGTGGGGCTACGACGAGGTCAACCTCAATTGCGGCTGTCCGTCCGACCGGGTCCAGGCCGGGCGCTTCGGTGCCTGCCTGATGAAGGAGCCGGCGCTGGTCGCCGACTGCGTGGCGGCGATGGCCGCGGCGGCCGGCACCACGCCGGTGACGGTGAAGTGCCGCCTGGGCGTGGACGACGAGCACGACTACGACCGCTTCGCCGCCTTCATCGACACGGTGGCTGCGGCCGGCTGCGACACCTTCGTGGTGCACGCACGCAATGCCTGGCTGCAGGGGCTGTCGCCGAAGGAGAACCGCGAGGTGCCGCCGCTGCGCTACGACTGGGCCTGGCGGCTGAAGCGCGAGCGCCCGCAGCTGCAGGTGCTGGTCAACGGCGGCATCGCCACGCCGGAGCAGGCGCGCGAACACCTGGCCCAGGTCGACGGGGTGATGCTCGGCCGCGCCGCCTACCACGATCCCTACGTGCTGCACCGCCTGGACGTGGCGCTGTACGGCGGCCCGCTGCGCGAGCGGGCCGAACTGCTGCAGGCGCTGCGCACCTACGTTGAAACGCAATTGCACGGCGGCGTGGCGCTCAAGCACATCACCCGCCATGTGCTGGGCCTGTTCCATGGCCAGCCGGGTGGGCGCGCGTTCCGCCGGGTGCTCAGCGAGGGCGCGCACCGGGACGGCGCGGACTGGTCGCTGCTGGAGCAGGCCCTGGCCGAAACCGGGGCGCGGCAGCGCGCGGCGGCATGATCACCGCCGACCTTGACCGTTTCGTCGCGCGGGCCCGGGCCTGCGCGCCGGACTTCGGCCCGGCCACCGCCCGCGCCGCCTTCCTGGTCACCCCGGAAGGCTTTGCCCGCGCCGAGGAGTCGGCGCAGGACAACCGCTACATGGCCGCCGCCGACAACTACCACGGTGAGGCGGCCCTGGCCGAGCACCGCGCGCTGCAGCGGGCGCTGTCGGCCGACCTGCCGGTGTTCGCCTTCCCCGGCGATCCGGCCACGCCCGACGCGGTGTTTCCCAACAACGTGTTCGCCATCGCCCGCCCGGATGCGCAGGTGTTGCCGCAGGCGCCGCCGCGGCTGCTGGTCGGGCGCATGCGCCATGCGGTGCGTCAGGCCGAGGCGGCGCGGGCCGACATCCGCGGCTTTTTCCGCGACACCGCCGGTGCCGTCGAAATCGACCTGTCGCAGCAGCCGCACCCCTGCGAGCTGACCGGGTCGCTGGTGATCGACCGTGCGCGCGGGCTGGGTTTCTGTGGCCTGTCCGAACGCTGCGACGAGGCCGGCGCGGCGCTGATGCACGAGGCCTTCGGCCTGCGCGCGACCCTGCTGTTCGACCTGGCCGCCGGCGAGTACCACACCAACGTGGTGCTGGCGGTGCTGGCCGGGCGCGCGGTGCTGGTCAGTCCGGCCGGTTTCGCCGAACCGGCCGTGGCCCAGGCCATCGCCGGCCTGTACGCGCCGCACGCGGTGCTGCTGGAGCGGCGCCAGCAGGCCGCCTTCGCCGCCAATGCGATCGCCCTGTCGCCGCGGCGGGTGTGGATGAGCGCGGTGGCCGCCGCCTCGCTGGACCCGGCCCGGGTGCAGGCGCTGGCCCGGGCCGGCTTCGAGCTGGGCCAGGTGCCGCTGGCGGCGATCGAGGCCGGCGGTGGCTCGCTGCGCTGCTGCGTGGCCGAGGTGTTCTGAACGCCGGCCAGGCTGAACGCCGGCGCCCCGGCATGTGGATAAGTTCAGACCGGATTCACCGGTTTCTAACGAACATTCGCCATCAGCAAAGGCGGTGCACCCGGGGGCGGCCGTGGCGGCCGCAGTTGCCTTTGTCGGCCCAGTCCGTTAGGAAGTCGTCATGCCGCGCCTGTCCCACCTCCTCATCGTCGTGCTGCCGTTCGCCCTGGGGGCGACGATGGCGGCTGCGCAGGAGGCGGGAAGGCCGGCGCCCGGGCGGGCCCAGGCCGCACCGCAGCGGATGCCGGCCCCGGCCCAGCACGAAGGCCCGCACGAGTACCGGGTGCCGGGCTCGCTGGTGCGCAGGCAACGTCCGGCCGAGCCCGAGCCGGCCCGCCGCAGCGAGCGGCCGGAGCACGATTCGGTGTCCGATGCGGTCCGGCGGGTGCACAAGACCACCGGTGGCCAGATCCTGGGCGCCGAGCGGGTGCCCTACGACGGTGGCAACATCACCCGGGTCAAGTACCTGGACGATCGCGGCCGGGTCCGTTACATGGATGATCCGGGTGCGCCCGAACGCCGCGCGCCACGACGGTCCGATAACGGCGAACCCTAGATACTGCCGGCGCCGGCCGGCCCACGGACATGGGCCCAGGCCCGGCCCCATACTGCAACTGCAACCCAGGGAGAGTGCATGCGTATCCTTCTGGTCGAAGACGAAGCCCCGCTGCGGGAAACACTGGCCGCGCGCCTCAAGCGCGAGGGCTTCGCGGTCGACGCGGCCCAGGACGGCGAGGAAGGCCTGTACATGGGCCGTGAAGTGCCCTTCGACGTGGCCATCATCGACCTGGGCCTGCCGAAGATGTCGGGCATGGAGCTGCTGCAGGCCCTGCGCGACGAGGGCAAGAATTTCCCGGTGCTGATCCTGACGGCGCGTTCGAGCTGGCAGGACAAGGTCGAGGGCCTCAAGCAGGGCGCCGACGACTACCTGGTCAAGCCCTTCCACGTGGAGGAACTGCTGGCCCGGCTCAACGCGCTGGTTCGCCGCGCCGCCGGCTGGAGCAAGCCGGTGCTCGAATGCGGCCCGGTGGCTCTGGACCTGGCCGCGCAGACGGTGAGCGTCAACGGCAGCAACGTGGACCTGACCAGCTACGAGTACAAGGTGCTCGAGTACCTGATGATGCACGCCGGTGAACTGGTCTCCAAGGCCGACCTGACCGAGCACATCTACCAGCAGGACTTCGATCGCGACTCCAACGTGCTGGAGGTGTTCATCGGTCGGCTGCGCAAGAAGCTCGATCCGGACGGCGAACTCAAGCCGATCGAGACCGTGCGCGGCCGCGGCTACCGGTTCGCGATCGCGCGCACCGACGGCTGAGCCCGGCTGGGCAGGGCAGGGGCGTGGAGCCGAGCCGATTCGCTTTCAGGCGCTGGCGGCCGCGTTCGCTCAAGGCGCGCCAGCTCACCGCGGCCAGCATCAGTCTGGTCGCGTTCCTGATGCTGGCCGGCTTCGCCCTGGACCGCGCCTTCGCCGAGACCGCCGAAGCCAACCTGCGCCAGCGCCTGACCAGCTATGCGATGGCCTACGCGGACAACATCGACTTCGGCCGCGACGGTTCGCTGTACACCCCGGATGTCGGCCCCGATCCGCGCTTCCACCGCCCCGGCAGCGGCCTGTATGCCGAGGTGCTGATGCCCAACGGGCACTGGGCCTCGCTGTCGGCCGAGGGGCCGTTGCTGCCGGAGGTGGCCGGGCAGCTGTCCCCGCGCGAGGAGCGCTTCGAAGGCCCGCTGCCGATGACCCAGCTCGATGGCAGCCAGGGCCAGGTCTATCGCTACGGCATCGGCCTGGTCTGGGGTGAGCGCGGCCCGGACGACGAGTTCCCGTATTCGATCTTCGTGATGGAGGATTCGCAGATCCTGGCCTCGCAGGTGCGGGTGTTCCGCGCCGCGCTGTGGGTCTACCTGGGTGGCGCCGGCCTGATCCTGCTGCTGTTGCAGGTGGTGATCCTCAACTGGAGCCTGCGTCCGCTGCAGCGGGTGGTGGCCGAGCTGTCCCGGGTCCAGCGTGGCCAGCTGCAGCGCATGAGCGAGCGCCACCCGCGCGAGCTCGAGCCGCTGACAGAGAGCATCAACGCGCTGATCGATTCCGAGCGCGAGCACCTGGACCGCCAGCGCAACACCCTGGCCGACCTGGCGCACAGCCTGAAGACGCCGCTGGCGGTGCTGCGCACCCAGCTTGACGCCGGCGCCGGCGAGGCCGGGTTGCGCCAGGAACTGGACGTCCAGCTCAAGGGCATGAACGACCTGGTCTCCTACCAGCTGGCGCGGGCCGCGTCCGGCGGGCACAAGCTGTTCGCCGCGCCGGTGGCGGTGGAATCCACGGCCGAGGAGATCGTGCGCGGGCTGGAGAAGGTATATGCGGGCAAGGGCGTGCTGTGCGAATTCGAACTCGCCCCGGGCGTGCAGTTCTTCGGCGAGGCCGGCGACCTGCAGGAACTGCTGGGCAACCTGCTGGAAAACGCCTTCAAGTGGGCCCGTCACCGGGTGCTGCTGACCGCCCGGCCGGACCGGGCCGCTCCCAACCGGCGCGCCGGCCTGCAACTGGTGGTGGAGGACGATGGCCCGGGCATCGAGCCCGACGACGTGGCCCGGGTACTGCAGCGGGGCGTGCGCGGCGACGAACGCGTGCAGGGCCACGGCATCGGCCTGTCGATCGTGCAGGACCTGGTGCGCGACTACCGCGGCGAGCTGCAGGTGGCGCGTTCGCAGGAGCTGGGCGGCGCCCGCTTCGAAGTCACCCTGCCGCCGGGCCTGTGATTGCGCGCAGGAGCCGGGCAAGCCCGGCTTCTACAGCAGCGGCGAGGGGCCGTAGAAGCGGGTCAGGTGCACGGCCACGGTCGGCATGGCTTCGGCCAGCAACGCAGGTGCGGAGAAGTGGTACTCGCTGGCCACGGCGAAGAATTCTTCCGGGGCCTCGGCGGCGTAGGGATCGAGTGCGGTTTCGCGCCCGGCGTCCACGTCCGCGCAGAACCGATCGTAGGCGCGCTGGAAGTCGCGCGCCCATTCGCGTTGCCAGCGCGCCGGCAGCAGCGGGGTGCCGTCGAGTTCACCGTCCAGGGCATCGAGCTTGTGCGCCATCTCGTGCACGGCCACGCAGAAGCCGGCATCGGGTTCGGCGATGTCGGCCTGCACATCGGCCCAGGACAGGATCAGCGGGCCCTGGTCCCAGGCCTCGCCGATCAGTTCGTCGTCCCATTCGTGCAGCACGCCGGCCGCGTCGACGTGGCTGCGTCGCACCCGGAACGCTTCCGGATACACCAGCAGCTGCGACCAGCCGCGCAGCCCGGCCTGGCCGAACTCCAGCAGTGGCAGGCAGCACAGGGCCGCCAGTTGCAGCCGCTGGCCCGGGTCCAGTTCCAGTCCGCCCAGCGGGGTGAGGGTCTTCTGCCGCAGGAATTGCGCGGCCAGCAGTTGCAGGCGTTCGCGTCGCGACCGGTCCAGCGCGGCCACCCACGGCAGCTGTGCGCAGGCGGCCTGCCACTGCGCCGCATCGATGGTGGGAGGGCGTGGCCGCAGCCAGCGCGCCAGCAGGCCGGTCACCGGCTCAGCGGAACATGCCCGGCAGGAAGCTGTGCCAGCGCGTGCCGCGGCTGCGCGGGGCCAGGGCTTCGGCTTCGTTGCCGCCCCCGCCGCCGGTGGCGGCCGAGGGTCTGCTGGCCGCGCGCGGGGTCGAAGCCGGCGCTGCAGCGACCGGCAACACGGCCCGGGCCTGCTGAGGTTCGGGATCCAGCACGGCGTCGGGCGCGAGCAGGGTCTCGGCCGAGGGTCGCGAATACTCGCAGGCCGCCTGCCGCGGTGTTGATGCGGCATCCGGGGCGGCCCAGGCCAGGGCCGGGACAGCGAGCAGCAGCACGGGAAGCAGGCGGCGCATCGGGGGTCGGTCGGCCGGGGCGAAGCTTCGACTATACCGCGCCGACCGTGGCAGGGCATGTGGCCGTGCATCAATGCCCTTGGCCGGGTCGGCGGCAGGCCATAATCGGCCCGACCCTTCGTGCGTGCCGCCGGGAGCCCCATGCAAGACCGTCCATCGCCCACTGGCCAGCCCGATCGGCTCGATGCGCAGGCACTGCGCGCGGCCCTGCTCGACCCGGCCAGTGCCGGCCCGGTGTCGCTGGAGGTCGCCTGGAGCGTGGATTCGACCAATGCCGAGCTGTGGCGCCGGTCACCCGTGCCGGGCTGGGAAATACTGCTGGCCGAACAGCAGACCGCCGGCCGCGGCCGCCTGGGCCGCAGCTGGGTGTCGCCGCTGTCGTCACAGGTCTGCATGTCCTTGCGCGGGCGCTTTGCCGGCGGCCTGGCTCAGCTGGAAGGACTGAGCCTGGTGGCCGGGGTGGCCCTGTCCGAGGCGCTGCGCGGGCTCGGCTTCCGGCAGGTGGGGCTGAAGTGGCCCAACGACGTGCTCGCCGATGGCTGCAAGCTGGCCGGGGTGCTGGTGGAATGCCGCGGCGAACGCGACGCACCGGTGCAGGTGGTGGTGGGCATCGGCGTCAACGTGAGCCTGCCGCAGATCACCAGCCTGGCCATCGACCAGCCCTGGACCGACCTGGCGCGGCTGGCCGCCGACGGCGCGCCGCCGTCGCGCAATGCGGTGGCCATCGCGGTGCTGCAGCACCTGCTGGAAGCACTGGCGTGTTTCGAACGCGAGGGACTGGCGCCGTTCCTGGCGCGATACGCGGCCCTGGACGTGCTGGCCGGGCGCCAGGTGCGCGTGCTGGCCGGGCGCCGGATCGTCGAGGGACTGGCCCTGGGACTGGCCGGCGATGGTGGCCTGCGGGTGGCCACCGAGGTGGGCGAACAGGTGTTCCATGGCGGTGAAGTCAGCGTGAGGGCGCGATGAGCGAAGGCACGGACTGGTTGTTCGACCTGGGCAATTCGCGGTTCAAGGCCGCGCCGAGGCTGGGCGGGGAGGCCGTGGGCGAAGTGCAGGCCTGGCCGCATGCGGGCGCCGACCTGGTCCATGGTGATGCCGGGTCGGCACCGCTGCCGCGCGGACGCTGCGCATGGCTGGCCAGCGTGGCTGCGCCGGAACTCACCGCCCAGGTGACCGCGCTGCTGGAACAGCGTTTCGAGCAGGTGCGCCTGGCCCGGACCTCGGCGCAATGCGCCGGCGTGCGCCTGGCGTACCCGGAGCCGCAGCGGATGGGCGTGGACCGCTTCCTGGCCCTGCTCGGCGCGCGCGCGCTGGGCGGCGAGGCGCTGGTGGTGGGCGTGGGCACCGCTTTGACCGTCGACCTGCTCGACGCGGACGGTCGCCATCATGGTGGCCGCATCGCCGCCTCGCCCACCCTGATGCGCCAGGCCCTGCACCAGCGCGCCGCACAGTTGCCCGAGACCGGCGGGCGCTACCGCGAGTTCGCCGACGACACCGACGATGCACTGGCCTCCGGATGCGATGGCGCGGCGGTGGCGCTGGTGGAGCGCTCGCTCGAGCAGGCTGCGCTGCGGCTGGGACGGCGGCCGGCGCTGGTGCTGCACGGCGGCGGTGGCGAGGATCTGCTGCCGTGGCTGCCGCAGGCGCGCTGGCAACCGGCGCTGGTGCTGGAGGGCCTGGCGCGGTGGGCGCGCGTGGTGGAGGCCGAGGTGGTGGCCGGACCGGACCGACCGCTGGGCTAGAATCGGCGGCCATGTCCATTCGTGCCCTCATCGTCGTCCTGGTCGCGCTCAATCTCGGGGTGGCGGCCTGGTGGTTGTCGCGACCGGCCGCGTCGCCGCCGCCGGTACCCGTTTCCGACCGTGGCGGCGTTCCCTTGCAGGTGCTGTCCACGCCGGCGGTGACCGCGACGCTTGCCGCCGACACGGACGCACCGACGGCGCTGGCCGCGTCGCCGGATGCGGGCGAGGGCGTCGGCGAGGGCGCTGCACCGGCGCCAGCTGCCGAGGTCGCGGCCCGGACCTGTTTCCGGATCGGCCCGTTCGCCACCCGCGCCGCGGCCGAGGCCGCACGCGGTCGCGTCGACGCGGTCATGCCGGAGCCACAGCTGCGCGAGGAGCCTGGCCGGGCGTCGCGCTACCGCGTGCTGCTGCCCCCGGCCGAAGACCGCGCCCAGGCCCAGGCCACCGCGCAGCGCATCGCCGCGGCCGGCTTCGACGATCTGTTCGTCCTCTCCCAGGGGGCCGAGGCCAACGCCATCGCCCTGGGCACCTATGGCAGCCGCGAGACCGCGCAGCGCCGTGCCGCGGCCCTGCAGGCGGCCGGATTCCCGGCCCAGGTGCAGGCCCAGGGCGCGGCTGCGGCATCGCAGTGGTGGTGGCTGGGCGGCAGCGACGATGCCCAGGCCGTGCGCGCCGCCCATCCGGCGGCGCAGGCGCTGGATTGCACGGCCTTGGCCGCACCGGCGCTGCGCTAGAATCGCCTTCACCCCGCCGCCTTAGCTCAGCTGGTAGAGCAACCGCCTTGTAAGCGGTAGGTCATCCGTTCGAATCGGATAGGCGGCACCATCGAGCCGCGCGGCGCCATCGTTGCCGCCGAGCCCACGGAGTCACCCATGACCCGCATTTTTCCGCCTGTTTCACTGATCGGCGTGCCCACCGACATCGGCGCCGGCCACCGTGGTGCTTCGCTGGGGCCCGAAGCGCTGCGCATCGCCGGCCTGGCCCAGGCCCTGGCCGGGCGCGGGGTGGATGTGCGCGACTGCGGCAACCTGGCCGGGCCGGCCAATCCCTGGTTGCCGCCGGTGGACGGCTACCGCCACCTGGCCCAGGTGGTGGAGTGGAACACGGCGCTGATGGAGGCCAGCCTGGGCGAACTGCGCGACGGACGCATGCCGGTGGTGCTGGGCGGCGACCATTGCCTGGGGATCGGTTCGATCGCCGCGGTGGCGCGCCACTGCCGCGACACCGGCAAGCAGCTGCGGGTGCTGTGGCTGGATGCGCATGCCGACTTCAACACCAGCGCGATCACGCCCTCGGGCAATGTGCACGGCATGCCGGTGGCCTGCCTGTGCGGGCTGGGGCCCGACGCGCTGACGCAGCTCGGCGGCCCGGCGCCGCAGATGCATCCGCACCAGTTCCGCCAGATCGGCATCCGTTCGGTGGACCCGGAGGAAAAGCGCCTGGTCAAGCAGCATGGCGTGGACATCTACGACATGCGCTACATCGACGAGATCGGCATGAAGCGGGTGATGGAACAGGCGCTGGCCGGCGTGGACGCCGACACCCACCTGCACGTGAGTTTCGACGTGGATTTCCTCGACCCGGGCATCGCCCCGGGGGTAGGCACCACGGTGCCGGGCGGGCCCAACTACCGCGAGGCGCAGCTGGCGATGGAGATGATCGCCGACAGCGGCCGGATGGGCTCGCTGGACATCGTCGAGCTCAACCCGGTGCTGGACAATCGCAACATGACTGCCGAACTGGCCGTGGACCTGGTGGAGAGCCTGTTCGGCAAATCCACCCTGATGCGCGACTGAGCCGGTGCGGTTGGGGGTAAGATCAGGGTTCACCCGTGCAACGGCGGGCGCCTGGCATGGTCGCCCGCACCGGTTGTCCACCCCACCTTTCCAGGAGACTGCCCATGAAGCGCATCATTTCCCTGACCCTGCTGAGCCTGTTCTCGGTGTCCATGCTGTCGGCCTGCAATACCGTGGCCGGTGCCGGCAAGGACGTGCAGAAGGTCGGTGAGAAGGTCGAGAAGAAGGCCGAGGACTGCAAGGACGGCCGCTGCTGAGGTTTGCGCGGCCGGATGCACGGAAAGGCCGGGGGAAACCCCGGCCTTTCGCGTTTCACCATCCCTGGTCGCAGCACGGCGGATCGGGCACGAAGTGGTGCGGGAAGGCCTGCGGGGCGTCGCTCCAGCCGTGCCGGTGGCGTGGCCGCGGCGCCACCGGAACGCCACGGACCAGCAGCCCGCTCCAGGTGTCATAGCGCAATTGGGTGACCTGGGCCGGCCGCGCCTGCCGGTCGAAGGTGGTGGCGTGGGCCGGCGCCGATTCGATACGACCGTGGCCGGTGCCCAGGCCGGGTGTGGCCGGGTAGGGGGCATGGGCGCCGGTCGCGGCGTCGGCCAGGGCCCCGGCCTGGGACGTGGACTCGGCCGCCGGTGACGGCTGTGCGCGTTGCATCTTCGCCGCCGCCGGGCTTTCGCCGGCCACCCGCGCGATGCCGGCCGCCGGCGTGCGCAGCCGCTTTTCACCGAACACCGCGATCCCGATCACGCCCACGTTGTCAGGCCGGCCGGTGCGGGCGGCATAGCTGCGCGCCGGGTCGACGAACACGAACTGCGCCACCGCGTCCATCGACTTGCGCCAGCCGTCCACTTCCAGCACCTGCCAGGGGCCGAGCACGTAGCCGGCCTGGCCGGTGTCGGCGGTCTGGCCGCTGATCGCGTTGACCCCGTCCACCGACAGCACCACCAGCACCCGCTGCGGTCCCTGGTTGCGCAGGCGCACGGCGTAGCGGTGGCCCGGTTCGCCCGCCACCCAGGCCTGGCCACGGTGGCGGTATTGCGCCAGGTCCTGGCCGTCGTCGCGGTCGACGATTTCCAGGGCGACGGCGAGGGCGGGTGCCCGCGACAGGGCGGCGGCCGGGCCGGCCCCGGCCAGCGCGGCAAGCAGTAGTGACAACACGAGGGTGCGCTTCATGGAGGTGCTCCGCCTGGGGTGTGGCAGGGAGGAACGGCCATCGATGGCGGCCGGGGTTGCGCGCGCAGGCTAGAATCGCCGGGTCCTTCCCCGCGTATTCCCCATGACCGTCCGCGTCCTCACCGGCATCACCACCACCGGCACCCCGCACCTGGGCAACTATGCCGGCGCCATCCGCCCGGCCATCGCCGCCTCGCGCGCCCCGGGGGTGGAGAGCTTCTTCTTCCTGGCCGACTACCACGCCCTGATCAAGAGCGAGGATCCGCAGCGCATCGCCCGTTCGCGGCTGGAGATCGCCGCCACCTGGCTGGCCTGCGGCCTGGATGCGCAGCGGGTGACCTTCTACCGGCAGTCGGACATCGTCGAGATCCCGCAGCTGACCTGGCTGCTGACCTGCGTCACCGCCAAGGGCCTGCTCAACCGCGCCCACGCCTACAAGGCCGCGGTGGACAAGAACCTGGCCGAGGCGCAGGACCCCGATGCCGGGGTCAATGCCGGCCTGTACATGTATCCGGTGCTGATGGCCGCCGACATCCTGGCCTTCGGTGCGCACAAGGTGCCGGTGGGCCGCGACCAGATCCAGCACATCGAGATGGCGCGCGACATCGGCCAGCGTTTCAACCACCTGTACGGCGACGCCTGGCGTGCGGTGACCGGCCAGTCCGGCGAACCGCTGGTGCTGCCGGAGGTGCACATCGACGAGAACGTGGCCACCTTGCCGGGCCTGGACGGGCGCAAGATGTCCAAGAGCTACGACAACACCATCCCGCTGTTCGCATCGCCGGCGGAGCTGAAGAAGCTGGTGATGTCGATCGTCACCGACTCGCGCGCGCCAGGCGAGCCCAAGGACGTGGAAGGTTCGGCCCTGTTCCAGCTCTACCAGGCCTTCGCCACGCCGGCGCAGACCGCGCAAATGCGCCAGGCCTATGCCGAGGGCATCGGCTGGGGCGATGCCAAGCAGCGCCTGTTCGCCCTGGTCGATGAAACCGTGGCGCCGATGCGCGAGCAGTACGCGCAGTTGATCGGCCGGCCGGCACAACTGGAGGAAATCCTGCAGGAAGGCGCACGCAAGGCGCGCCAGCACACCGCGCCGCTGCTCGACGGCCTGCAGCGGGCCGTGGGCCTGGGTGGCTTCCAGGTGGCGGTGGCCGCGGTGGCCTCATCCACCGACGGGGCCGGCGTGCGCCTGCCGCAGATCAAGCAGTACCGCGAGGCCGATGGCCGCTTCCACTTCAAGCTGGTCGATGGCGAGGGTCGGTTGCTGTTGCAGGGCGACGGCCATGCCTCGCCACGCGACTGCGGTCAGGTGATCGCACGGCTCAAGCGCGAGGGTGCCGCTGCGCTGCAGGAGATGGAGGCGCGCACGGTGGGTCTGCTCGGGGAACGGATCGGCACCCTGGGCGAAGACCTGGCCGGGGTGGAGGAAATCGCCTCGGCCCTGGCGCAACTGGTCGAAGGCGAGGCCTGATGGCCTGGCTGTCGCTGCTGCTGTTCCTGCCCTGGTTTGGCCTGCTGTCGGCGCTGTACTGGTTCTTCCCGCGCACGCCGCGGCCGCTGGCGCGGCGCGTGTTCGATGCCACGGTGCTGGTGCTGGCCCTGGTGCTGAGCATCGCCGGCATGCACTGGGGCCACGCCGCCGGTGCAGCCGACGCGCACAGCGGCCCGATCTGGCGCCAGGTGCTGGCGGTGCTCTACGCCTACGGTGCCTTCCTGGCCGTGCTGGCCGTGGCCATCCCGCTGCGCATGCGGCTGATGCCGCGCTGGCAGCGCAGCTGACGCGCCTGGTCGCGGGCAAACACGGCGCGAACAAGGCGTGCCGTCACGGCGCCAGGCGTCTTGCCGATGCCTTTAGCGTATCCAGCGCCGCCTTGCGCGCACGCATGGACGCCATGCGGAACGTATCGAGCAATTGGCGCTCGACCGGGTCGTCCACGAAATCCGCATCGATGGCAGGCGTCTTCGGGTCTTCGAATCCGAGTTCGGGCAACATTGCCCCGCGTCCGGTCGCAAGCCATTCGTAGGAGACGCCGGTTACGTTCGCGATCCGTGCCAGGCGTCTTGCCGCCGGAACAGCGACCGCGCTTTCCCAATTGGCCACCGCGCCGCGGGTAACGCCCATCCGTTCGGCCAGCACCTGTTGCGACAGTCCCGCCTGGTGGCGCGCCTTCCTTACGCGCATGGACAACTTCATGCCGACGCAACCTCCCTATGGCCTCTGCATGGCGCAAGGATATATCCCGACGTTGCGAGGAACGCAATCAGACACTTGCACAGGCCCGGGCTCGATCGGCCGGATCCCGATGCAAGTGATACTGGCGAAAAAATGTACAGTTCTGCTTGCGGGGGGGGGGGTAAGCAGTTGATGTGATTGACGTTTTCAGAGCGATTGAAGAGGCCTGAACGTAAAAATGCGCCGCACCCGGTTGAAGCAGCCGGGTGGTTCGCGCAAGAGTCGGGCTGTCAGAAGTCTCCGGCCACTGCGCACGATGACCCAGGAACTTTTTCGCAAGGAAGCGCTGCAAGCGCGACGCACCAGTTGGCTCGGTGCGATCTCGCTGGCCCAGCCGCTGCGACTGTGGCTGCTGACCATGTTCGCTGTGCTGGCGGCACTGGCCATCGTCGCGTTGCTGTTCCTGGGCACCTATACGCGCCGCTCCAGCGTGGCCGGCCAACTCGTGCCCACGCACGGGTTGGCGACGGTGCTGGCACCGGCCACCGGCGTCGTTGGCCATCTCGATGCTGCCGAAGGCCAGCGCGTGGATGCCGGCCAGTCCCTGGCGGTGGTGACGATTCCACGCGCCACCCCGGCCGCCGGCGACACCCAGGCTGCCCTGGAATCGCGCCTGTCCCAGCGCCAGGCGGGGCTGGAATCGATGCAGGATGCCCAGCAGCAGCAATTGCAGGCCCAGGCCGCCGGCCTGCGCGAGCAAATGGCCACCGCTCGCCGCGAACTGGCGCAGACCGAGGCCGAAGTCGCCACACGCCAGGCCCAGGCCCGCATCGCCCGGGAAACCCTGGAGCGCCTGCGCCAACTGCAGGACAACCAGTACGTGAGCCTGTTGCAGATCAAGCAGCAGGAATCGGCCGCACTGGACTACGCCGGCCAGGCCCAGGCCCTGCAGCGCCAAGCCATCAGTGCCCGCCGGGGCATCGCCCAACTGGAGCAGGCCCTGGGCGAACTGCCCGGCCAGCAGCAGGCCGTGGCCGCCGGCCTGCAACGCGACCTGGCGATACTGGAACAGGAGCGGGTACAGACCCAGGCCCAGGGCTCGCTGGCGGTGAGCGCGCCGGTGGGCGGGGTCATCGCCACCCAGTTGGTCAAGCCGGGCCAGGCGGTGCAGCTCGGCCAACCGCTGCTGAGCCTGTTGCCCGGCGACGGCAGACTGGAAGCCGAACTGCTGGTGCCCAGCCGGGCCATCGGGTTCATCGAGCCGGGCGACAGCGTGCTGTTGCGCTACCAGGCCTATCCGTACCAGAAGTTCGGCCACCACCAAGGCAAGGTCGAGCGGATCAGCCGCAGTGCGTTGGGTGCCAGCGAACTGGGCACCGCGCAGGCGGCCGAACCCTACTACCGCGT
>JAGOWL010000146.1 GCA_018060215.1 Pseudoxanthomonas sp. | reverse complement strand
GCCCAGGGGGCCAGGCCGGCGGCCAGGGTGGCCGTGGCGGTAGCCAGCACGGTCGCGTGCGGGGGGGTGCTTGCGGCTGCGGATGTGGCTGGAGGGCGTGCGCAGGCGGGGCAGGGGGGAGTTCATCGAAGGTGGTCCATTGACGTGCGGGCGGGGCGCATCGGACAGGGGCGGGCACGGCGTGCGGCCCGCAGGATGCGCAATGACGGGGCGCCGCGCCTGGCGATATGCAGGCGCGGCCTCGGCCGTGGGCCGGTCAGGCCAGTGGCGGTGCCTGGCCGCGGCGTCGCCAGCGGCGATCGTCTGCGCGGGTGGAATCGGTGGTGGTGCCGATGCAGGCCTGGGCGCGCCGCAGTCCGGCCTGGGCCCGGCGCGGATCGGCCAGGTCGTCGCCTTCCCCGGAGCTTTCGGCCGGCTGCACGACCGCATCACCGGTGTCCGGGGTCGCCGGCGCGTCGGCCGCGGGGGCGCTGCTGGTGGCCTGCATCAGGGGTTGGCCAGGCCCGGCGTCCGCGCCCGGTGCGGTCAGCAGCGCACCGGCCGTGGCCAGGCACAGCGCCAGCCACAGCATTCCGGCCAGCGCGATCAGGCGCCGTTGCAGTGGGATTGCGGGACGGGCGGATTCGGGCGGCACGTTCGGGCACAAGGGCGGAGCCGGCCGGGCTGGCACGGACTGCCGATCATACTAAATGAGACGGATTAGCATTTGCAACGGAGCCGGTCCGACCGTGCCGGCATGCGCCGGCTTCAGTCGCGGTCGTCGCGGGTCCACACCCCGCCGTGCTCGAGCTTGACCGGGAACTTGGGCACCGGCGAGTAGGCCGGGGCGCACAGGGCGCGGCCGTCGCGCAGGTCGAAGCGGGCGCCGTGCAGGACGCACTCGATGCTGCCGTCGGCCGGGTCGATGGCGCCGGCCGAGAGTTCGAAATCCTCGTGGCTGCAGCGGTCCTCCAGCGCGTACAGCTCACCGTCCAGGTTGACCACCAGGATCGGGGTGCCGGTGACTTCGTCGAACACCGACTGCATCTCCCCCGGCAGCAGCTCGGCGGTCGCGCAGACGAAGGTCCAGGTCTGGCTCATGCGCTGGCCTCCCGGGCCAGGTCCTTCTCCAGCACTTCGAAGCGCAGGTCCTGGCGCAACGGGATGCCGAAGCGCTCGTCGCCGTAGGGGAAGGGCTTGTGGATGCCGGTGCGGGTGTAGCCGCGGCGCTGGTAGAAGGCGATCAGGCTGTCGCGCAGGTCGATCACGGTCATGCGCATCACCGGCAGCTGCCAGTCCTCGCCGGCCAGGCGCTCGGCTTCGGCCAGCAGGGCCTTGCCCACGCCGGCGCCCTGCAGGTCCGGGCGCACCGCGAACATGCCGAAGTAGCCGGCGCCGTCGTCCTCGGCCACGTGGGCGCAGGCGAGCAGGCATGGCGCGGCGCCCGCGTCGCCGCGTTCGGCCAGCAGGACCACGCTGCGCGGGCGGGCGATGTCGGCGCGCAGCACCTGCGGGTCGATGCGCGGGCCGTCGAGCAGGTCGGCCTCGGTGGTCCAGCCGGCGCGGCTGGCCTGCCCGCGGTAGGCGCAGGTGACCAGTTCGACCAGGGCGGGGATGTCGGCTTCGGTGGCGGCGCGGAAACGCAGGGTAGGGGTGGAGGCATGCATGGGCTTATGCTACGGCAACAGGGGGCGACCACATGGGCAACCGGCACTACCACGGTGACGGCGGGAAGGGAAACCGGGACGAACCCAGCGTCGAGGCA
This sequence comes from Pseudoxanthomonas sp., assembly GCA_018060215.1. Classification (GTDB taxonomy): domain Bacteria; phylum Pseudomonadota; class Gammaproteobacteria; order Xanthomonadales; family Xanthomonadaceae; genus Pseudoxanthomonas. The sequence continues at coordinate 3,679 of JAGOWL010000146.1, read as the reverse complement.
TCGGGCGTCAGGATCGTATTCGCCTGGATCGTGGCCCTGATGTTCCTGGCCACGGCGCAGGGCGGCCTGCGCGATCCGGCCGGGGCATTCGTGATCTTCGTGGTGCTGTTCCCGGTCATCGCCCTGCTGATGCTGGGGGTGGTGGCGATGGGCCTGTGGACCCTGGTGGCGGCCGTGCGCGGCAGCGGGCCGGGTCCGGGCAATCTCATGTTCTGGATGGAGGTGCTGCCGACCGCGATCGGCATCATCGGCTGCCTGTCGTTCCTGTCCTCGCTGTCCGAGCCCTGGTAGACGGGCCTATTGCAACAGCCGCCGGGCCCGCTCCAGGGCCGCGACGAAACGTTCGATCTCGTCGTGGGTGTTGTAGAAGGCCAGCGAGGCACGCAGGGTCGCGGCCACGCCGAACCATTGCAGCAGCGGATGGGCACAGTGCTGGCCCGAGCGCACCGCCACCCCCTCCAGGTCCAGCAGGGTGGCCAGGTCGTGGGCGTGCGCGCCGTCGACCAGGAACGAGATCACCGCCGCCTTGCCCGGCGCGGTGCCCAGGATGCGCAGGCCGGGGATCGCCTGCATCGCTTCGGTGGCATGGGCCAGCAGCTCGGCCTCGCGTGCGGCGATGTGCTCCATGCCGATCGATTGCAGGTAATCCACGGCTGCGCCCAGGCCGATGAAACCGGCGATGTTGGGAGTGCCGGCCTCGAACTTCTGCGGCGGATCGTTGAACACCGTGCCATCGAAGCTGACTTCCTTGATCATCTCCCCGCCGCCCAGGAACGGCGGCATCGCGGCCAGATGCTCGCGCCGCGCCCACAGCGCGCCGGTGCCGGTGGGGCCGCACATCTTGTGCCCGGTGATGGCGTAGAAGTCGCAGCCGATGGCAGCCACGTCCAGTTGCAGGTGCGGCGCGGCCTGGGAGCCGTCGACCACGGTGGTGATGCCGCGGCGGCGGGCGTGCCGGCAGATCTCGCGCACCGGATTGACCGTGCCCAGCACGTTGGAGACGTGGGTCAGCGCCAGCAGCTTCACCTCACCGGTCATGGCCCGGTACAGCGCTTCCAGGTCCAGGCTGCCGTCGGCGAGGATTTCGGCGACCCGGATGCTGGCGCCGGTGCGTTCGGCCACCAGCTGCCAGGGCACGATGTTGGCGTGGTGCTCCATCCGCGACACCAGGATGACGTCGCCGGCCTTGAGCCGCGGCAGCGCCCAGGAGTAGGCGACCAGGTTGATGGCGAAGGTGGTGCCGCTGCACAGGACCAGCTCGTCGGCGCGCACGCCCAGGAAGCCGGCGAGTTTGCCGCGTGCCGCTTCGTAGGCTTCGGTGGCCTCGGTGCCCAGGGCGTGCACGGCGCGGCTGACGTTGGCGTTGTGCCGGCGGTAGAAATCGTCCTGGGTGGCGATCACCGGCAGCGGCTTCTGCGCGGTGTTGGCGTTGTCGAAGTACAGCAGCGGCTTGCCGTGGACCTGGCGCTGCAGCAGCGGGAAGTCGGCGCGTACCCGTGCCCAGTCGATGCCGGTGTGGCCGTCAGCCGGGTCGCCGGCAGCGGTTGCGGTCGGCGGCCGATCCAGCGCGGACTGGGCGGGCGTGTTCATGCGCCGTCTCCGCCCAGCGACGCCGCCAGGGCCGCGTCCAGGCGTGCCAGCAGCAGGCCGCGCAGGCCCTCGTCCTGACCTTCGCCGCCGATTGCCAGCAGCGGTTCGCGGCAGAAGGCCACGGTCAGCAGGCGCCGGGCCTGGGCTTCGGGCACGCCGCGCGAGCGCAGGTAGAACAGCGCATTGGTATCGAGCTGGCCGACGGTGGCACCGTGGGCGGCCTTGACCTCGTCGGCGTCGATCACCAGCACCGGCTGGGTATCGATCTCCGCGTCGGCCGACAGCAGCAGGTTCTTGTTCGACAGGGCCGCGTCGGTGCCGTCGGCGCCGGGCCGGATGTCGATCCCGCCATGGAACACCACCTTGCTGCGGCCGTCGGCGATGCCGCGCCAGGTCAGTTCGCAGGCGGTATCGCGGGCGATGTGCTCGATACCCAGGCGGGTATCGAGATGGCGGCGGCCGTTGCCCAGCAGCACGCCGTTGGCAAGCAGCCGGGCGCCGTCGCCTTCCAGGCGCACATTGAGCTCGTTGCGCGACAGCGCCGCGCCCAGTTCCAGGTCGAAGCGCTGGTAGGTCGCCTCGCGTGCCAGCACCGCGTCGGTGCGGGCCAGGCAGGTGGCGCCGGCGGCGTCGTCCTGGATCCGCGCGTGGCGCACCTGCACGCGCTGGCCGGCGTGCAGCTGCAGCACCTCGGTGGCCAGGTGGGCGTGGTCGCCACCGGCCAGCCGGTGTTCGACGATGTCCAGGGCCGCGTCGTTGCGCAGCTGGACCAGGTGGCGCAGGTGCCAGGCGCGTTCGCCGTGCTGCGGCACCGCCACCGAGACCAGATGCAACGGCAGTGGCGCCCGCACGCCTTCAGCCACCCGGACCACGGCGCCTTCCTCGGCCAGGGCCGCATTGACACGGGCAAAGGCCTCGTCGCGGCGCGCGTACTGGCGCAGCAGGAAGTTGGCCTCCCTCGGCTGGCCGCTGGCCAGCAGCCGGGACAGCGCCTGCACGTCCACGCCCGGCGGCAGGCCGGCCAGGTCGCTGGCACCATCGTCGTAGCGGCCGTTGACGAACACCAGGCGCGGGGCCGGGATGTCGGCCAGCAGGGCCGGGTCGCAGGCCGGCGGGGCCGGATCGGCTGCCGCGAAGGCACGCCGTTCCAGCGCACGCAGCGGGGTGTATTTCCAGGCCTCCTCGCGCGGCCCGGGCAGGCCGTCGGCGAGCAGGGCGGCCAGCGCCTGGCGGCGTCCGTCGCCCAACTGCAGGGCGTCCGGATCGCGCAGCGCCGCGTAGCCGTCGCGGAACGAGTCCAGCAGCGCGCTCATCGGGTGCTGGCCTGGGGCGCTACGCGGTCCTTGAGCCAGGCGTAGCCATGCTGTTCCAGTTCCAGCGCCAGCTCCGGGCCGCCGCTTTCCACGATGCGGCCGTCGGCCAGCACATGGACCACGTCGGGCTTGATGTAATCGAGCAGGCGCTGGTAGTGGGTGATGACCAGGAACGAGCGGTCCGGGCTGCGCAGGGCGTTGACGCCGTCGGCCACGGTCTTGAGGGCGTCGATGTCCAGGCCCGAGTCGGTCTCGTCCAGGATCGCCAGCTTCGGCTCCAGCACCGCCAGCTGGAAGATCTCGTTGCGCTTCTTCTCGCCGCCGGAAAAGCCCTCGTTCACCCCGCGGTGCAGCAGCTCGTCCTTCAGGTGCAGCACGGCCAGCTTCTCGCGCACGCGCTTGAGGAACTGCATCGAGTCCAGTTCGGCCTCGCCGCGAGCCTTGCGCTGGGCATTGAGCGCGCTGCGCAGGAAATAGGTGTTGTTCACCCCCGGGATCTCGACCGGGTACTGGAAGGCCAGGAACACGCCGTCGGCGGCGCGCTGCTCCGGCGCCAGCTCCAGCAGCGGCCTGCCGTCGAACTCCACCGTGCCGGCGGTGACTTCGTAGCCCTCGCGCCCGGCCAGGATGTTGCCCAGGGTGGACTTGCCGGCGCCGTTGGGACCCATGATCGCGTGCACCTGGCCCGGCTTGAGCTCCAGCGACAGGCCCTTGAGGATTTCCTTGCCGGCAACGCTGGCGTGGAGGTTGTCGATCTTCAGCATGTTCGTTTCCAT
>JAGOWL010000145.1 GCA_018060215.1 Pseudoxanthomonas sp. | reverse complement strand
AGGTCGAGCCGCTGGCCGGCACGATCGACGTGGCCCGGCTGGCGCCGCTGTTCGAGCGCGCCTTCGCCGCGATCTGGTCAGGCCGGGCCGAGAACGACGGCCTCAACCGCCTGGTCCTGGCCGCCGGCCTGGAATGGCGCCAGGTGGCGCTGCTGCGCGGCTACTGGAAATACCTGCTGCAGACCGGCGTGCCGTTCTCGCAGAACTACGTTGAACAGGCCCTGGGCCGCTATCCGCTGCTGGCGCGGATGCTGGTGGAACTGTTCGAGGCGCGCTTCCATCCGGCCACCGGCCGCGAGTCGAAGGCCGAAGTGCTGGCCGGGCAGCAGCGCCTGGTCGAGCAGTTGCGGGTGCTGGCCGCCGGTGACGAGAACGTGGTCAAGGTGCTGCAGGAAGTGGTCGATGCGCGCAGCGCCGATCGCGCCGCCCAGGAGTCCGCCACCCGCGGCGCATTGCTGAAGCTGCTCGACCGGGTCTCCAGCCTGGACGATGACCGCATCCTGCGCGGCTTCATTGGCGCCATCGACGCGACTCTCCGCACCAGCTACTACCAGTCCGATGCCGATGGCCAGCCTGGCCACTGCATCAGCTTCAAGTTCGATCCGGCCCAGGTGCCGGACATGCCCCGGCCGCGCCCGTACCGCGAGATCTTCGTGTATGGCCCGCGGGTGGAAGGCGTGCACCTGCGGTTCGGCCCGGTGGCCCGCGGTGGCCTGCGCTGGTCCGACCGTCGCGAGGATTTCCGCACCGAGGTGCTGGGCCTGGTCAAGGCGCAGATGGTGAAGAACACGGTGATCGTGCCGGTCGGCGCCAAGGGCGGCTTCATCGTCAAGCAGCCGCCGGCCGGTGGCGATCGCGATGCGGTGCAGGCCGAGGGCGTGGCCTGCTACAAGCTGTTCATCCAGGGCCTGCTGGACATCACCGACAACATCGTCGACAACAGGATCGTGCCGCCGCGCGACGTGGTCCGCCACGACCGGGACGATCCGTACCTGGTGGTCGCCGCCGACAAGGGCACGGCGACCTTCTCCGACATCGCCAACGGCCTGGCCCTGGCCCACGGTTTCTGGCTGGGCGATGCGTTCGCCTCCGGCGGTTCGGTGGGCTACGACCACAAGGGCATGGGCATCACCGCCCGCGGTGCGTGGGAATCGGTCAAGCGCCACTTCCGCGCCCTGGGCCGCGATTGCCAGAGCGAGGACTTCACCTGCGCGGGCGTGGGCGACATGTCCGGCGACGTGTTCGGCAACGGCATGCTGCTTTCGCGGCACATCCGCCTGGTGGCCGCGTTCGACCACCGGCACATCTTCCTGGATCCGGATCCGGATGCGGCGCGCTCGTTCGCCGAGCGCGAGCGGCTGTTCAGGCTGCCGCGTTCGAGCTGGGCCGACTACGACGCCAAGCTGATCAGCAAGGGCGGCGGCGTGCATCCGCGCAGCGCCAAGTCGATCGAGATCACCCCGCAGGTCCGCGCGGCGCTGGGCCTGGACGATGACGTGAAGTCGCTGTCGCCGAACGAACTGATGTCGGCGGTCCTCAAGGCGCCGGTGGACCTGCTCTGGAACGGCGGCATCGGCACCTACGTCAAGGCCGCCAGCGAGCAGAACGCCGACGTCGGCGACCGCGCCAACAACGCCCTGCGCGTCAACGGCGGCCAGTTGCGCTGCCGGGTGGTGGGCGAGGGCGGCAACCTGGGCATGACCCAGCTCGGCCGCATCGAGGCCGCGCTCAACGGGGTTCTGCTCAACACCGACTTCATCGACAACTCCGCCGGCGTGGACACCTCCGACCACGAGGTGAACATCAAGATCCTGCTCAACGACGTGGTCCGGGCGAAGAAGCTGACCCTGCCGGCGCGCAACAAGCTGCTGGCCTCGATGACCGACGAGGTCGCGCGGCTGGTGCTGCTGGACAACTATCGTCAGAACCAGGCCATCAGCCTGATGGAGCGGATGAGCGCCAAGCGGCTCGGCTCCAAGCAGCATTTCATCCGCACCCTGGAGCAGCAGGGCCTGCTCGACCGCCAGATCGAGTACCTGCCTTCGGACGCGGAACTGTCGGCGCGCAAGGCGCGCGGGCAGGGCCTGACCCGGCCGGAACTGGCGGTGTTGCTGTCCTACTCCAAGCTGGTCGCGTTCCAGCAGTTGCTGGACTCGGACATCCCCGAGGATCCGTACCTGTCCAAGGAGCTGCAGCGCTACTTCCCGGTGCCGTTGCAGAAGAAGTACGCCACCGAGATGGAGCGGCACCGCCTCAAGCGCGAAATCATCGCCACCGCGGTGACCAACGCCACCATCAACCGGATGGGCGCGACCTTCCTGCTGCGCATGCAGGAGGACACCGGCCGCAGCCCGGCCGAGGTGGCCAAGGCCTACACCATCAGCCGCGAGACTTTGGACGCGCGCATGCTGTGGGCGCAGATCGACGCGCTCGACGGCAAACTGCCGGAGGCCGCGCAGATCGACGCCCTGCAGGTGATCTGGAGCCTGCAGCGCTCGTTCGTGCGCTGGCTGCTCAACCGCCCCGGTCCGATGCCGAGCATCACCGAGGCGGTGGACCGCTACCGCGAGCCGTTCAACGCCATCCGCGGGGCCTCGGGCGTGCTGCCCGATTCCCAGCGTCCGGCCCACGAGGCGGCGCTGCGCGAGTGGCGCGACAAGGGCATGCCGCCCAAGCTGGCCCTGCAGCTGGCCGACCTGCCGTACCTGGAGTCGGCGTTCGACATCATCGAACTGGCGCGTTCGCGCAAGCTCAAGCCGGTGGACGTGTCGCGCGTGCACTTCCGCCTGGGCGATGCCCTGAAGCTGCCGTGGCTGTTCGAGCAGGTGGACGCACTGGCGGTGGATGGCCGCTGGCATGCGGTCGCCCGCGGGGTGATGCGCGACGAGCTGTCGGCCCACCACCGGGTGCTTGCCGGCCAGGTGCTGTCCCAGCCCGGTGCCGACGCCGATGCCAAGGTTCGCCACTGGCTGCAGCGCGACGATGCGGCCCTGCGCTTCACCCTGGGCATGCTCTCGGAACTGTCCGAGCAGATGACCCTGGACTATCCGACCCTGTCGGTGGCGGTGCAGAAGCTGGGCCAGCTGGCCGCGCGCGGCTGATCGCAGGCAACAAGGTCCCTGCAGCGGCCCGGTGCCGCTGCAGGGAATCGACGCAGTACCGCTCCGCAGAGATCAGCGTTGCTGTGCATCGCCGGCCGCGCCCCGGTATGCTCCGCGCACCAGCCGGAGAGACCGATGAGCGACAGCCCCCGCATCGCCTTCCTCGCCAGCAGCGCGCCCGACGCGCAGCAGGCACTGCAGCTGCTGTCCGCACGCCATGGGCAGCACGCGCCGGAGGATGCGGACGTGATCTGCCCCCTGGGGGGCGACGGCTTCATGCTGCAGACCCTGCACCGCCACGGTGGCCTGGGCAGACCGGTGTATGGCATGAAGCTGGGCACGGTCGGCTTCCTGATGAACCACCATCGCCTGGACGGACTGGTCGAACGCCTGGCCCTGGCCGAGCCGGCCAAGCTGCGGCCACTGGAGATGCTGGCCCAGACCGAGTCGGGCGCCAGCACCGGTTCGCTGGCCTACAACGAGGTTTCGCTGCTGCGCCAGACCCGCCAGGCCGCGCAGATCCGCATCGGCCTCAATGGCCAGACCCGGCTGGAGGAACTGGTGTGCGACGGGGTGATGGTCGCCACCCCGGCCGGCAGCACCGCCTACAACTTCTCCGCCCACGGCCCGATCCTGCCGCTGGGCTCGCACACCATCGCCCTGACCCCGATCGCCGCCTTCCGGCCACGCCGCTGGCGCGGGGCCATCCTCAAGGCCGACACCGAGGTCCGTTTCGAGGTGCTCGATCCCTACAAGCGCCCGGTCAGCGTGACCGCCGATTCGCACGAAACCCGCGACGTGGTCGAGGTGGTGATCCGCGAATCGACCGACCGGACTGTGACGCTGTTGTTCGATCCCGAACACAATCTGGAAGAACGTATCCTGAGCGAACAGTTCGTGGTATGAGGGTGCGAATGGGGCCGCGGGCATGGCCCGGGGGAGGGGGATGTGAGGGCTTGGCATTGGATCGCGCTGCTCGTATTGCCACTGCAGGCCCAGGCCGAGTGTGGTTTCACCAGCAACATCATGCCGGTGGCGACCAGTGCCGCCGCCCGGGTGGACGACCCGCAGGTGCCGGCACCTTAAATCGAGGCGGTGACCGTGGCCCGCGGCACCGGCGGTGGCGCCGCCTGCGATGGACTGGGCTTCGTGTCGGTGAAGCTGAAGTGGCCGCGCGGCAGCGACCATGAACTGGACCAGATCGGCTTCGAGTACCGGCTGGTGCAGGGCAGCCTGCCTGAGGGCGTGGTGCCGGCCGGGGTGGTCGCCGCACCGGTGAACGGCCGCCGCAGCGAGCACCTGTTCACCTGGCAGGACCAAGAGCCGGCCCGGCAACAGCTGATCCATGCCTTGCTGGAGGTGCGTGCGGTCACCCGCGACGGGCACCGCGGCACGCCGGCGCAACTGGTATTGCAGCAATAGGTCGTGCCCGGTCCACCCGGCCGCCAGGCACTGCGGGCGCGTAGCCGCGCAGGCGCCCCGGCCCGGTCGCGTGCACTGCGACGCCCATGCCCGATAATCGGGCCATGAACCGCCCCGACGACAACGCCCCGCGCCTGCTCACCATCGCGGTGACCTCGCGGGCACTGTTCGACCTGGAGGAAAGCCACGCCCTGTACGAACGCGAAGGCGTGGGTGCCTATGCCGACTACCAGCGCAGGCTGGAAGACCAGGTGCTGGGGCCGGGGGTGGCCTTCCCGGTGGTGCGCAAGCTGCTGGCACTGAACCGGCGGTTGCCAGCGGGCACGCCGCAGGTGGAGGTGATCCTGCTGTCGCGCAATTCTGCCGACACCGGGCTGCGCATCTTCAACTCCATCCAGCACCATGGCCTGGGCATCGTGCGGGCGGTGTTCACCGCCGGCGAGCCGACCTGGCCCTACGTCGCCCCGTTCGGCACCGACCTGTTCCTGTCGGCCAATCCGGAATCGGTGCGCCGCTCGCTGCAACACGGGGTGGCCGCGGCCACCATCCTGCCGGCCCCCGCCGCCGACGGCGCGCGCGACCAGTTGCGCATCGCCTTCGACGGCGACGCGGTGATCTTCGGCGACGAGAGCGAGCGCATCTCGCGCGAGCAGGGGGTCGAAGCCTTCGGCCTGCACGAACACCAGCGCGCGCGCGAGGCATTGTCGGGCGGGCCGTTCCGCAGCTTCCTGTCGGCCCTGCACGAGCTGCAGCAGGTGTTCGGACCCGGCGAGGATGCGCCGATCCGCACCGCCCTGGTCACCGCGCGCTCGGCCCCGGCGCACGAGCGGGTGATCCGCACCCTGCGCGAGTGGGGCGTGCGCCTGGACGAGGCGCTGTTCCTGGGCGGGCGCGCCAAGGGGCCGTTCCTGGCCGCCTTCGGCGCCGACATCTTCT
>JAGOWL010000144.1 GCA_018060215.1 Pseudoxanthomonas sp. | reverse complement strand
TTCGTGTGAGGTCATTCGGCTTCCAGCTCCAGGAAGCCGCCGGACTGGCGATGCCACAGCTGCGCGTACAGGCCGCCGCGGGCGAGCAGTTGCTCGTGCGTGCCCTGTTCGACGATGCGGCCGGCGTCCATCACCACCAGCCGGTCCATGGCCGCGATGGTGGACAGGCGGTGGGCGATGGCGATCACCGTCTTGCCCTGCATCAGCGTGTTGAGGTTCTCCTGGATCACCGCTTCCACTTCCGAATCCAGCGCCGAGGTGGCCTCGTCCAGGACCAGGATCGGGGCGTTCTTCAGCAGCACCCGGGCGATGGCGATGCGCTGGCGCTGGCCGCCGGACAGCTTGACCCCGCGTTCGCCGACCTGGGCGTCGTAGCCGCGGCGGCCCTTGCTGTCGACCAGTTCGGCGATGAAGCCGTCGGCGTTGGCCTGGCGCGCGGACTCGATCATCTCCGCCTCGCTTGCATCCGGACGGCCGTAGAGGATGTTCTCGCGCACCGACCGGTGCAGCAGCGAGGTGTCCTGGGTAACCATGCCGATCTGCGCGCGCAGCGAATCCTGCTGCACCGAAGCCACGTCGACGCCATCGATGCAGATGCGCCCGGCTTCCACGTCATGGAAACGCAGCAGCAGGTTCACCAGGGTCGACTTGCCGGCGCCGGAGCGGCCGACCAGGCCGATCTTCTCGCCGGGCGCGATGCGCAGGTCGAAATGCTCGATCACCCCGCCGCCCTTTCCGTAGTGGAAGGCCACATCCTGGAAGCGGACCTCGCCGCGCACCTGCGCCAGTGCCGGGGCGCCGGGGGCGTCATCGACGGTGGGCGGCAGCGAGATCGAGTTGATCCCGTCGTGCACGGTGCCGATGTTCTCGAACAGCGCCGACAGCTCCCACATGATCCAGTGCGACATGCCCAGCAGGCGCAGCGCCAGCGCCGCGGCCACGGCCACCGCCCCCACGCTGGCATGGCCGTGCAGCCACAGCCAGATGCCCAGTGCCGCCACCGCGAACACCAGCGCCATGTTCAGCGTGTACAGTGCGGCGTTGACCGTGGTGGCCAGGCGCATCTGCCGGTACACGGTGGCCAGGAAACCGTCCATCGCCTCGTGGGCGTAGGCCTGCTCGCGGCGCGAGTGCGAGAACAGCTTGACCGTGGCGATGTTGGTATAGCTGTCGACGATGCGGCCGGTCATGGTCGAACGCGCATCGGCCTGCAGCTGGGAGACCTTGCCCATGCGCGGCACGAACCAGCGCATCAGCAGCCCATAGCCCAGCAGCCAGCCGGCGAACGGCAGCATCAGCCGCCAGTCGGCACTGGCCGCCACCACCAGGGTGGCGCCGAAGTACACCAGGATGTAGTTGCCGATGTCGAACAGCTTGACCACCGTCTCGCGCACCGCCAGCGAGGTCTGCATCAGCTTGGTGGCGATGCGCCCGGCGAATTCGTCCTGGAAATAGCCCATCGACTGCCGCAGCAGGTAGCGGTGCACGTTCCAGCGGATCCGCATCGGGAAGTTGCCCAGCAGGGTCTGGTGCTGGACCAGTGAATTGAGCAGGACCAGCGCCGGCAGGCCCAGCAGCACCAGTAGCGCCATCCAGCCCAGGCGGCGGCCTTCGCCTGCCAGGAAGCCGGCCACGCCCAGCGCGTTCATCCGGTCCACCAGGCTGCCGACGTAGGCGTACAACGCCACTTCGGCCAGGGCGATGGCGGCGGTGGTGGCGGCCATCAGCAGCAGCCACGGCTCGGCGCCGCGGGTGTAGTGGCGGCAGAACGCGTACAGGCTGGCCGGCGGTTGCGCCGGCGCCGCCTCGGGGAAGGGATCGAGCCGGGATTCGAACCAGCGCAACAGGCGCATGCGCATCACCAGGAAAACAGCTTCCAGTAGGTCTGCGGCAGCTTGTCGGCATCGTCACGGTCCAGGGCGCCGTCGCCGTCCCTGTCGTAGAGGTAGTAGGCCGGGCCGCGTACCGGCGTGATCCTGACCATGCGCAGCTGGGTGCCGACCCGGTACTCCTCGACTACGTCGCCGTTGTCCAGGGTACGGGTGGCGACCTGCGCGCCGGCCAGGTCCACCGGCGGGGCGTCTGCGGCACCCGGGCCGGTTGCGCAGGCGGCCAGGGCGAGCACGGTCGCCAGCGTGGCGGCGGACAGGAACGGCTGGCGCATGGTGGCGGCCCGGTGACGATGGAACCCCCATTATGCGGCAGCCCGTGCCGCACCGCCGCGCCTGCGGGTTGCCGGCGCCGGCCCAGCGGACGGCTAGAATGGGGAGATGGCACGCCTCGTTCTGATCGATGGTTCCTCCTACCTGTATCGCGCCTTCCACGCGCTGCCGCCGCTGAGCAATGCCGCCGGAGAGCCGACCGGGGCGCTGTTCGGCGTGGTCAACATGCTGCGCGCCACGCTCAAGGACGCGCCCGACTACGTCGCCTTCGTGGTCGATGCGCCCGGCAGGACCTTCCGCGACGACCTGTACCCGGCGTACAAGGCCAACCGCCCGCCGATGCCCGAGGACCTGCGTGCCCAGGTGCAGCCGATGGCCGAAATCGTGCACGCGCTGGGCATGGACATCCTGCGGGTGGACGGCGTGGAGGCCGACGACGTGATCGGCACCCTGGCCGTGCAGGCCGCCGATGCCGGCATGGACGTGACCATCTCCACCGGCGACAAGGACTTCGCCCAGCTGGTGCGCGCGCCGGGCACGGGCGCCGGTTCGATCGCCCTGGTCAACACCATGAGCGGCAGCCGCATGGACTCCGATGCGGCCGTGATCGACAAGTTCGGGGTGCCGGCGGCGCGCATCGTCGACCTGCTGGCCCTGATGGGCGATACCGTCGACAACGTGCCCGGCGTGGAGAAGTGCGGCCCCAAGACCGCGGCCAAGTGGCTGGGCGAGTACGGCTCGCTGGATGCGGTCATCGCCCAGGCCGACGCGATCAAGGGCAAGATCGGCGACAACCTGCGTGCGGCGCTGCCGCGGCTGCCGCTCAACCGCGAGCTGGTGACGATCAAGACCGATGTGGCACTGGAGCGCGCGCCCGATTCGCTGGTCCTGCGCGCCCCGCAGGTGGAGGACCTGCGCGCGCTGTACCAGCGCTACGGCTTCAACCAGGCGCTGAAGGAGCTGGAAGCCGGCGTGGTGGCGGCCGGAAACGGCAGCGGACCGGCGCTTGCGGTGGCCGAGAAGGAACCCGGGCGTTCCCGCGGCACCGGCTTTGTCTCCAGCATCGCGCCGGTGCCTGCCGCCGACCTGGATCCGTCGCTGGCCGCCAGGGGTGACTACGAAGCCGTCACCACCATCGAACAGCTGCAGGCCTGGATCGCGCGGCTGCGCGCGGCAGGCCAGTTCGCCTTCGACACCGAAACCGACAGCCTCGATGCGCTGCGCGCCAACCTGGTCGGCCTGAGTTTTTCCGCCGAACCGGGCCGCGCCGCCTACCTGCCGCTGGCCCACGACTATCCCGGTGCGCCGCCGCAGCTGGATCGTGCGCAGGCGCTGGAACTGTTGCGTCCGCTGCTGGAAGACGCGAGCGTGCGCAAGCTCGGCCAGCACGGCAAGTACGACCTGCACGTGATGCGCCGCCACGGCATCGCCCTGGCCGGCTACGCCGACGACACGATGCTGGAGAGCTTCGTGCTGGAGGCCGGCAGCTCCCGCCACGACATGGACAGCCTGGCCCGCCGCCACCTCGGCTACGAGACGGTGAAATACGAGGACGTGTGCGGCAAGGGCGCCAAACAGATCCCGTTCTCGCAGGTGGCTCTGGACGATGCCACCGCCTACGCCGCCGAGGATGCCGACGTCACCTTGCGCCTGCACCGGGTGCTGGCGCCGCGGCTGGCCGCCGAGCCGGCGCTGGAGCAGGTCTACCGCGACATCGAAATGCCGCTGGTGCCGGTGCTGGAACGGATCGAGGCCAACGGCGTGAAGGTGGACGTGGATGAACTGCGCCGGCAGAGCGCGGACCTGTCCAAGCGCATGCTCGCCGCCCAGCAGCAGGCCACCGCACTGGCCGGGCGCACGTTCAACCTGGATTCGCCCAAGCAGCTGCAGGCGCTGCTGTTCGACGAACTGGGCCTGCCGGCGCTGGTGAAGACGCCCAAGGGCCAACCTTCGACCAATGAAGAAGCGCTGGAGGCGATCGCCGACCAGCACGAACTGCCCAGGGTGATCCTGGAATACCGTGGCCTGGCCAAGCTGCGCAGCACCTACACCGACAAGCTGCCGGAGATGGTCAACCCGGACACCGGCCGGGTCCACACCAGCTACCACCAGGCCGGCGCGGCGACCGGACGCCTGTCCTCGTCCGATCCGAACCTGCAGAACATCCCGATCCGCACCGACGACGGCCGCCGCATCCGCCGCGCCTTCGTCGCCCCGCCCGGACGCAAGCTGGTGGCCTGCGACTACTCGCAGATCGAATTGCGGATCATGGCCCACCTGTCGCAGGACCCGGGCCTGGTGCGCGCGTTCGAATCCGGCGCCGACATCCACAAGGCCACCGCCGCCGAAGTGTTCGGCCGCAAACTCGAGGACGTCACCGGCAACGAGCGGCGCGCGGCCAAGGCGATCAACTTCGGCCTGATGTATGGCATGGGCGCCTTCGGCCTGGCCCGGCAGCTGGGCATCGGCCGCGGCGAGGCCCAGGACTACATCGCCCTGTACTTCAGCCGCTACCCGGGCGTGCGCGACTACATGGAGCGCACCCGCGAGCAGGCGCGCGAGCAGGGCTACGTGGAGACCGTGTTCGGCCGCCGCCTGTATCTGGAATACATCCGCGTCGGCAACCAGGCCCAGCGCGCCGGTGCCGAGCGCGCGGCGATCAACGCGCCTATGCAGGGCACCGCGGCGGACATCATCAAGCGGGCGATGGTGGCGGTGGACGCCTGGCTGGCCGGGCAGGGCGGGCGGGCGATGATGATCCTGCAGGTGCACGACGAACTGGTGTTCGAAGTCGATGCGGACTTCACTACGACTTTGGTCGAAGAGGCCGGCCGGCTGATGGCTTCAGCAGCGCAACTCAGCGTCCCATTGGTGGTGGATAGTGGCGTGGGAAACAATTGGGACGAAGCACACTGACGGCAAATCAAGCACTTCTGGATGGGTGTTCACGGGAATGCTGGAATCCGGCGGCAAGCGGTGCAGATGACGCTGTCCCAGGTCAATGAATCGGCCCTAAATCCAAGCTTTTTTTAACGCCAGTCTTCACGATTCGTCCATGTTGGAAGTGATGGAATAGCCCTCGACAGGTGCAACGCCTGTCGCGGATCTCCTCCCTTCCCCTGGAGCAGATCTACCGGAGTCGGACCCCTCCCCAGGTCTGGCTCCCGGCCCCGCCCGGCTCCCCCTGCCCGGCGGGGCTTTTTTTTCGCCTGTCAGATCCAGTCGCGCGGCACCAGGTACTGCTGCAGGCGTGCCTCGTCGCTGCCCGGCTCGGGCGCATAGGCGTATTCCCAGCGCACCCGTGGCGGCAGGCTCATCAGGATCGACTCGGT
>JAGOWL010000143.1 GCA_018060215.1 Pseudoxanthomonas sp. | reverse complement strand
TGGCGCAGATGCAGCAGGTGATGGTCAACAGCTACATCAATGCCGGCCTGACCGCGCTGTTCCTGCTGGTGGTACTGGCAGTGCTGTTCTATGCGGTCAGGACCATCCTGGTGGCGCGGCGCAATCCCCAGCGCAGCGACCGCGAAACCCCGTTCGTCGCCCTCAGCGACGAGCAGGTCAAGGCCTGGCTGTAGGCAGGCGCGGCCATGGGCACCCAACTGGTCCCGCTGCAGCACTTCGCCACCCACAAGCGTGTGTGGCGAAGGCTCGTGCAGACCGCACGGCTGTGCTGCGGCATCCCGGATTACGACAACTACGTGCGCCACGTGCTGGAGAAGCACCCGGACCGCGAGCCGATGGACTACAAGACCTTCTTCCGCGAACGCCAGGAGGCCCGCTTCGGCGGGCGCAACGGCTTCCGCTGCTGCTGAGGGCCGGGCGCTATTGCCCGGCCATCATCCGCAGCACCTGGCCCAGGCCATAGGCGATCAGGGTGCCGGTGGCGTAGCCGACCGTGCCCAGCAGCACGCCCACCGGCGCCAGGCTCGGGTGGAAGGCGGCGGCCACCACCGGTGCCGACGCGGCTGCGCCGATGTTGCCCTGCGAGCCGACCGCGAAATAGAACAGCGGCGCACGCACCAGCTTGGCCGCCAGCCAGATCACCAGGATGTGGATGAGCATCCAGATCACGCCGATGGCCAGCAGCTCCGGGCGCGCGGCCAGCTTCATGAAGTCCATCTGCATGCCGATGCAGGCGATCAGGAAGTACAGGAACACCGTGCCCAACCGGGATGCGCCGACGTTCTCCAGGTGGCGCACGCGGGTGAAGCTCAGTCCCAGCCCGGCCAGGGTGGACAGCACGATCACCCAGACGAAGGCCGAGTCCAGGCTGTACTGGGCGGCATTGGCCACGTGGGCCGCGAACCAGGCCGCCAGCGGGGTGGCAATCGCATGCGCCAGGCCGACCACGCCGAAGGCCAGGCCGATGATGACCATCAGGTCGGTCAGCGTGGGGATGCGCGCATTGGCGGCCTCGTAGGCGGCCACCCGCTGCTTCATCTCGTCCAGTGCGCGAGTGTCGGCGCCGCTGCGCGCGTCGATCTGGGCCGAACGGTTGGCCAGGAACAGCAGGGTCGCCATCCAGGTGCTGGCGATGGCCACGTCCACCACCGCGAACTGGCCGAACAGGGTCGCATCGACCGCATACACCTCGCGGATGGCGACCATGTTGGCGCCACCACCGATCCAGCTGCCCGACAACGCAGCCATGCCCTTCCAGGTGTCGCCGGCCACCGCCGGCGGATGGATCCATTCCATCAGCTGGAACGAGACGATCGCTCCCAGGACGATGCCCAGGGTGCCGGCGCAGAACACGAACAGCAGCTTGGGCCCGAGCTTGAGGATGCCCTTGAGGTCGATCGACAACGTCAGCAGCACCAGCGCGGCCGGCAGCAGGATGCGGCTGGCCACCGGGTTGTACAGCGCGCTGTTCTCGCCGTCGATCAGGCCCACGGTGTTGTACAGGGCCGGCACGAAATAGCACAGCAGCAGCGCCGGCACCCAAGTGAAGAACTTCTTCCAGAACGGGGTCGGGCCACTGGCCAGCCAGAACACCAGGCCCAGGGTGGCGGCGATCAGGCCGAACAGGACGATGTCGTTCTGGATCAGCGCGGTGGATGGTTCGGTGGCTTCGATCGCCATCGGCAAGGCTCCCCGGGATGTTGCTGGATAGTGCTGGAATTCGCTGGCCGGCTGCGGCGCCGACCAGCGTGCGGGCTTACTGGCCGATGTGCTGCTTGAGCCAGGCGTTGACGGTGTCGTGCCAGAGCACGCTGTTGGCCGGCTTGAGCACCCAGTGGTTCTCGTCCGGGAAGTACAGCAGCTTGGACTCGATCCCGGCGCGCTGCAGCGCGGTGAACGCCGACAGGCTCTGGTCGATCGGCACCCGGAAGTCGTTCTGCCCGGCCACCACCAGCATCGGCGTCTTCCACCTGTGGATGTGGCGGGCCGGGTTGTACTGCTCATAGGCATCGGGATTGGCCGCCACGGTGCCACCGAACTCCCACTCGGTGAACCACAGCTCTTCGGTCACCAGGCCCATCGAACGGGTGTCGAACACGCCGTTGTGGGTGACCAGGCACTTGAACGGGGCGCTGCCGTCGGCCTGGAACCAGTTGCCGGCGATCCAGTTGGTCATGTAGCCGCCGTAGCTGGCGCCCAGCGCACAGGCCTTGTCGCCGTCGAGGAACGGGTACTGCTGCTGCGCCGCGGCCCAGCCCTTGCGCAGGTCCTCCAGCGGCTTGCTGCCCCAGCTTCCGCTGATCGCGTCGGTGAAGGCCTGGCCGTAGCCGGTGGAGCCGTGGAAATCGATCATCACCACCGCATAGCCCTGGCCGGCGTAGGTCTGCGGGTTCCAGCGGTAGCTCCAGCCGTTGCCGAAGCTGCCCTGCGGGCCGCCGTGGATCAGGAACGCGACCGGATACTTGCGGCCTTCCTGGTAGTTGAACGGCTTGACCACGTAGCCATGCACGGTCTGGCCGTTCCAGCCGGGGAAGCTGAACTGCTCGTAGTCGCCGAACGCCACTTCGCCCAGCATCTCGCTGGCCGACGGCGTCAGCGCGCGCTGCACGGATGGATCGGACAGCGAAGTGGCAAACAGCTGGTCGCCGCTGCGCAGCGTGTTGCGGGTGAACACCAGGGTGTCGCCGGCAATCCCGAACGCGGACACCGAACCGTCGCCGACCAGCTGGCGCACCTGGCCGCTGGCCACGTCCACCGCGAACAGCGGATGCTGGCCCAGGTCCTGGGCGGTGGTGTAGATCGTGCGGCCATCGGCCGACAGCACGATGCCGTCGGCGCTGCGGTCCCAGTCCGGGGCGATCTCGCGGGTGGCGCCGCTGGCCATGTCGCGCTCCATCAGCGCGAAGCGGTCGGCCTCGAAGCCCGGGCGGCGCATCGCCCGGTAGTAGAGCTTGCTGCCGTCGGCATTGAACACCGGACCGGTGTCCCAGGCCCGGTTCTGGCCCTGAGGGCCGGGCCAGGACACGTTCTTCTCCACCCTGGCGTCGAAGGTGAGCGGCTTGAGTTCCTGCCCGATCCGCTTCTCGTACAGGTCGAAATTGGTCGACCAGGCCTGGCGGCGATCGGCGGTGCGCGCGGCGAACACCAGCCCGGAGCCGTCGGGGAGCCAGGCGTACTCGCTGGCGTCGCCGAAGGGCTTGGACGGCACGTCGCCGTAGAACGCACCGTTGTCGTTGTAGCCGACCAGGAACGTTGTCGGCGGGATTTTGCCCGTCGACGGACTGGTGACGAACAGCTGGTTGATGCGGCCATCGGCCCAGGTGTCCCAGTGACGCACGAACAGTTTGTCGTGCAGCACGCCGCTGGCCCTGGCCTGCTTGCGCTGGTCCAGGCGCTTGACCGTGCAGTCGATGTCGGCGCCGCAGTCCGGGAACACTTCCATGCTCACCGCCAGCCGCCGGCCATCGGGCGAAGCCTTGAAGCTGCCGATGTCCAGCGGGTAGTGGGTGGCCTGGCGTGGTGCGCCACCGGCCAGCGGCATCGCGTACACCTGCTGGGTGCCGGACTGGGCGCTGAGGAAGTACAGGGTCTTGCCGTCGGCCGAAATTTCCGGCGAGTTCACGTTCCAGCCCACCGGGGTCAGCCGCTTCGGCGCCGTGTCACCGGCGCCCAGGCCGCGCACCCACAGCGAGGTCGACGCCTTGCCCGGGTCGCTGCCGTCGCTGCTGGCTCCAGACATCTCGCGACGGGTGTACACCACCCTGGAGCCGTCCGGCGACAGCACCGGCGAGGACACCCGCTCGAGCTGTTGCAGGTCGCGCACGTCCAGGCCGCGGGCGGCCTGGGCCGGGCCACTGGCCAGCAGGCCGGTCACGGCGGCGGCCAGGGCCAGGTTCAGGACCCGGGCGGCGGGAAGGCAGGCAGGCTTCATGCGGCAGCTCCACGTGGGCAAACCCCGGATGGTAGGCGCTGGAACCGGAGCGGTGCAAAGGCAGCAAGTCATGTCCTGCGCCCGGTGACGTGGCCGCTATACTCGCCCATCGTCTTCAGCAGGGGATCTCCGTGTCCGCAACGCCTCCATCCGCGACCGCGGCCAGCGACCAGTTCCTCGGCCACCCCAAGGGCCTGTACGTCTGCTTCCTGACCGAGATGTGGGAGCGGTTCGCCTTCTATGGCATGAAGGCCCTGCTGCTGCTCTACCTGATCAAGCATCACCTGTTCAGCGACACCGATGGCTACCTGCTGCTGGGCACCTACGCCGGCCTGGCCTATGCCCTGCCGCTGCTGGGCGGCCTGCTGGCCGACCGCTACCTGGGCATGCGCAAGGCGGTGATCTTCGGCGGCTCCCTGCTGGTCCTGGGCCAGCTGGGCATGGCCTGGACCGGCCACGCGGCCACCGGCGTGCAGGGCGCGGCGCAGCAGGACGCCACCGCCATCCAGGTCATGTACTTCTCGCTGGCCCTGATCGGGGTGGGCGTGGGCTTCCTCAAGCCCAACATCTCCACCATTGTCGGACGCCTGTATCCGGACAACGACCCGCGCCGTGACTCCGGCTTCACCATCTTCTACATGGGCATCAACGTCGGCGCCTTCCTGTCCTCGCTGATCGTGGCCTATATCGGCGAGAAGATCGGCTGGGGCTACGGTTTCGCCCTGGCCGGCGTGATGATGGCGCTGGGCCTGGTCCAGTTCATGCTGGGCCGGCGCCACCTGCAGGGACGCGCCGAACCGGCCGACCCGGTGATGCTGCGCGCGCCGGTATTCGCCGGCCTCTCGCGCGAGATCCTGATCTACGCCGGCGGCGTGCTGCTCACCGTGGTGGTGTGGCAGGTGCTGCAGACGCGGATCAACCTCGGCCCGCTGTCAGCGCTGGCGGGCGGGCACGAAGTCACCCTGACCGAACTGGTCGCCGTGGTGCTCGGCGCGGCGCTGTACGCCTGGTTCATCCGCCTGCTGTTCTCCGGGATCAGCCGCGCCGAGAAGGGCCGGATGGTGATGCTGATGGTACTGATCACCGTCAGCGCGCTGTTCTGGGGCCTGTACGAACAGACCTACGGCCCGTGGGTGGCGATGGCCGACCGCGCCATGGATCGCACCACCTTCGGCATCGAGTGGACCGCCGGCCAGACCACCGCCATCGGCGCGCTGGCGGTGATCGCGATGAGCCCGCTGTTCGCCTGGCTGTGGCCGCGCCTGGACAAGCGCGGACTCAATCCCAGCTACCCGGCCAAGTTCGCCTGGGGACTGGTGTTCTGCGGCCTGGCCTTCGGCGTGCTGGCCTATGCGGCGGCCAATCCCGGCCCGGGCATGCTGGTGAGCCTGTGGTGGATGATCCTGGCCTACTTCGTGCTGGTGCTGGGCGAAATGGTGCTCTCGCCGGTCGGCCTGGCCGCGGTCACCGCGCTGTCGATCCCGCGCGCGGTGGGCATGATGATGGGCGCCTGGTTCCTGTTCTCGGCCTTCGGCGAGATCATCGCCGGCCGTCTGGGCACCTGGGCGGCCATGCCCCAGGACGCCACCCGCG
>JAGOWL010000142.1 GCA_018060215.1 Pseudoxanthomonas sp. | reverse complement strand
CCAGGCCGCTGTCGGCGGCCACCTGCAACAGGGTGGCCCGGTCCGGCGGCTGCGCCAGGTAGTCCACCACCTGCGGCTCGATGCCATGCTCGCGCAGCAGCTGCAGCGCGCCGCGCGAGTTGCCGCAGCGCGGGTTGTGCCAGATCGTCACCTGCGCGCCGGCCATCAGAACCACTCCAGCAGGGCGACACCGACGCCGACGTAGGTGGCGCGGTGGTTGTAGTCGATCATGCTCTCGCCATAGCCGTCGAACACCTGCAGGTGGCCACGCAGCAGCTGGCTGATCGGGAAGCCCCAGTCCAGCTGCAGTGAACCGTGCGAGCGGTCGCCGCCGCGCAGCGAATGGCGTCCGGTCAGGCTCACTTCGTGGCCGTTGCGGTTGTAGACCAGCATGGCATCGCCGCGGCCGATGAAATCCTCGATGTCCGGATTGTTGTCCTCGCGGCTGCTTTCGTTGAAGCGGTACCAGGGCCGCAGCACCAGGGCCCAGTTTTCCCGGTCCAGGCCGACGCTGAGGATGGCCCGGTTCCAGCTGCGCGAGAGCGGGTTGCTGCGGCCATTGGACTGGTGGTTCAGGCTCAGGCCCATCATCCGCCCCTTCCAGCCCAGCAGGCTGTAGTTGTTGCGGACCACCAGCATCACTTCCGGTTCGTAGTTGGTTTCGCGGAACGGATGCGAGACGGTGGAGTTGTAGGCCTGCCAGCGCGAACTCTGGGTATAGCCGACCCAGATGTCGCCGGTGTCGCCGAACAGGTCCTCGACCATCTTGGTCTTGAAGCTGATCTGGAACTTTACCTCCAGGTCGTCCACTTGCGTCAGCGCGAACGGCAAGGCGTTGTCCGGATTGGGAGAATGCGGGTGGGTGTTGACCTTGCTGGTCCAGAACGCCGGCAGCACGTACACCGGCTTGTAGGCACGCAGCTGGAACGCGCCCAGCTTGGAATCGGCGGCCAGTTCCCAGCGGCTGTCGAGCAGGGAGCCGCGACCGGCATTGGCGATGGCGGCACGATCGTCCGGGTCGAAGGCCAGGTCGTCGCGACGGAACAATTCGTCCCGGCGCTGGCGCGCGCGCTCGGCCAGGCCGGCGTCGGCGGGCAGGGCGGCAGCACGCTGCTGTTCCAGCAGGGCCTGCGCCTGGACGGCGGCCTGGTCGGCCTGCTCGGTGGTTGGCGCGATGTAGCCGCTGGCCTGGTCGTAGCAGGCCAGGCGCGCGGTATCCGAGGCCAGGGCCAGGCAGGCTTCCAGCGACGCCGGGCGGGCGGTGCTTTCCTGGGCCCACAGCGGTGCGCACAGGCTGCCGGTGAGCACGCCCAGGATCGGCATCAGGGTCGAAGTCGGCTTCATTGCTTGCTCCGGGAAGGAACCGATTGCATCACAACCACCACGCCAGCACGAACAGCCCGAGCATGGCGAAGGCCAGGGCCAGCTTCAACACCGTGCCCAGCAGCAGGCCGACCCAGGTGGCCAGGCCGACGTGGGTGGCGCGACGCAGGGCGCGGGTATGCCACAGCTCGCCCAGCAGCGCCCCCAGGAACGGGCCGGCGAGCAGTCCGATCGGCCCGAAGAACAGGCCGGCCAGGGTGCCCAGGGCCGCGCCCCAGACCGCCATCGGCCCGGCGCCGACGCGCTTGGCACCGGCGGCGGTGGCGACGAAATCGGCCACGATCGACAGCAGCGTCAACAGCCCCAGCAGCACCAGCGGCACCACGCCGATGCGCTCGAAGTCGCCGGCCCAGGCCGCCACCAGCATGCCGATGAACACCAGCGGCAGGCCTGGCAGGGCCGGCAGGATCACCCCGGCCAGTCCGACCAGGACCAGGACGGTGGCCACGACATACCAGAACAGGGTGGGATCCATCTGCGAAAGCGTCCTTTGCGGAGGGCGGCAGGGTGCGTCCGGGGCGGGCCCGGCGCGCGCCAGTGCCATGATTGCATTTCCCCTGAACGGGGGGTAACTTTGGATTCGCTGTGCTTGGCAAGGTCACCGTGAACCGTGGCCTGGTGCGATAGGTCCTGCGTGATGGTGAGGGTCCGCTACACCGATGCAACGTGCGTACTCCTTGCAACCAGCCGCCGTGGCCCCGGGCACGGCGTAACCACCCCCCCTGTAATGCTTCGAGGAGTCTGCAGCAATGTCAGAGCGCGAGACCGGCACCGTCAAGTGGTTCAACGATGCCAAGGGATTCGGATTCATCAGCCGTGAAAATGGCGAGGACGTGTTCGTCCACTTCCGCGCCATCGAGATGCAGGGTTTCAAGAGCCTGAAGGAAGGCCAGAGGGTCAGCTTCACCGTCGTCCAGGGCCAGAAGGGCCTGCAGGCCGACGCGGTGCAGGCCGCCTGAGGCCAGGCCGCCCCTTTGCCGTAGCCGGAACGGCCCGCCAGCAGCGGGCCGTTCCTTTTTGTGCCGGCCGTCCGGGCCGCCGTCAGCGCAGCACGACCTTGCCGTTGACGACGCGCACGTAGGTGTTCTCGCGGATGCCGCGCAGGTCGTGCTGGTTGATCACCAGCGTGCGGCCATCATCCATGCGCACGTGGATGTTGTAGGTCTCGCCGGTCACCCGGTCCTGGATCGCCTTGCCGGCCGCCGCACCAGCCACCGCGCCGGCCACCGCGGCCACGTTCTGGTTGCCCTTGCTGCCGCCGGTCCTGTCGGAGATCTCGTGCCCGGCCACCGCGCCGACGATGCCACCGAGCACGGTGCCGGTGGCCGCCGGTGCGCTGCGGGTGGAGGCCAGTACGTCGATCCGGGTCACGATCCCGCAGTCGGCGCACCGGGTCTGCGAGGGGTAGGACGAGCCCTGGTTGCCGTAGCCGTAGTTGGGGGAGGTGGTGGTACAGGCGGCCAGGGCCAGCAGGCCCAGGCTGGCCAGGCCCAGCATCGTTGCACGGTGGAATGGCGTCATTGCATCGGTCTCCTGCGCTGCGGGTGTCGGGGAAGCGCCCTGCCCGCTCCGGGCCAGGGCGCTGCATGCAGACTGCCGGTTGCGACGTGAACGCAATGCCAAGCGCGCGGCCTGCCGGGCCTGGTGCACGCCGGTTGTCAGTGGCGGTTAATTCTTGAAGTCGCGGTGGCAGGCCTTGCAGCCATCGCCGATGGCCTGGTTGACCGTGGCCAGTTGGCTGCAGTCGGCAGGCGCGGCGGCCAATGCCTGGTCCAGGGTGGCGCGCAGCCCGCTGGCGGCGTCGCCGAAACGCGCGTCGGTGGCCAGGCCCGGGAATGCGGACTCCAGGTCGCTGGACAGCGAGCGCAGGGTCTGCAGCCGGGGGAGGGTGTCGTTGATGGTGCAGCGATTGGCCTTGGCCGCTTCGCCCAGCTGGCCGGCCTGGTGTGCCAGCACGTTCATCAGTGCATCGGGAAAGGGATCGGAGCGCGCCTGCAGCGCGCGCAGGCCCATGACCGCTCCGACCCCGCCCACCACCAGTCCGAGCAGGAAAAGGAACAGGTAGCGTCCGGCGGAACTGCGGGGACGCGTGGCGGTGGGCTGGCTGGACATGCGGCGGGCTCCGGTTGGATGGGTGACTGGGTCGCAAGATGATAGGCGGGCGGGGCCGTCGATGCACCCGGCTAGAATGTGCCGATGGACGCAGCCCTGCTTGAACGCTTCGCCGGCATCGACCGCCTGTACGGGCGCGGCGCAGTGGAGCGGCTGGCCTCGCGCAAGGTGGCCGTGGTCGGCCTGGGCGGGGTGGGCTCGTGGCTGGTCGAGGCGCTGGCGCGCTCGGCGGTGGGGACGATCGAGCTGATCGACGCCGACGATCTGTGCGTGTCCAACACCAACCGCCAGTTGCCGGCCATCGCCGGCCAGTACGGGCGCAACAAGGCCCAGGCCATGGCCGAGCGCTGCCTGGCGATCAATCCGGCCATCGATGCGCGGGCGGTGCCGTCCTTCCTCACCGGCGGCAACCTGGAGCAACTGCTGGGCGGTGGCTTCGACCTGGTGGTCGATGCCTGCGACAGCTTCCGGGCCAAGGTCGAGACCATCGCCTGGTGCCGGCGGCGCAAGCAGCCGGTGCTCACCGTCGGTTCGGCCGGTGGGCGCATCGACCCGACCCTGGTGCGGGTGCGCGACCTCTCGCGCACCGAGCACGACGCGATGCTGGCCCTGGTGCGCAAGAAGCTGCGCGGCGAGTTCAATTTCCCGAAAGGCCCCAGGCGCTATTTCAGCGTGCCGGCGGTGTATTCGCTGGAGAACGTGAAGTACCCGCAGGCCGATGGCAGCGTCTGCGGCCTGCGCCCGCAGCTGGGGGCCGATGCGGCGCTGAACCTGGATTGCGGTGGCGGCCTGGGTGCGGCCACCCACATCACCGGCGCGTTCGCCTTCGCCGCCGCCGGCAAGGCCCTGGAAATCCTGCTCAAGCGCCCGTAGGGGGCCAGCTCGCGGGCGACCGGTCCCCGATGCGGTCGTGGGTGAGCCTGGCCCCTACAACGGCAGGGCGAACAGGCGTTCGGCGTTGGCGGTGGTGGCGGCGGCGATCTCGGCCGGATCCTGGCCACGCAACTGGGCCACCGTTTCCAGCACCCGCGTCAACCGCGCCGGTTCGTTGCGCTGGCCGGGAATGCCGGCGTCGGGCTGGTCGGGGGCGTCGGTTTCCAGCAGCAGGAACTGCAGCGGCATCGTCGCGGCCAACCGGCGCAGCCGCAGCGCCCGTTCCCAGGTGACCGGCCCGCCCAGCCCGACCAGGAAGCCCAGGTCCCACAGACGCTGGGCCTGTTCGGGGCTGCCGGAGAAGCTGTGGACCACGCCGCGCAGGCCGCTGCCGCTGCCGATCCGGCGGATCGCCGCGATCGTGGCGTCCACCGCCCGGCGCGCATGCACCACCAGTGGCAGCCCGGTGTCGCCGGCCAGGCGCAACTGGCCTTCGAAGTAGAAGGCCTGCGCCTGCCGGTCCAGGCCGTCGACGAAATGGTCCAGGCCACATTCGCCGATGGCCAGCGGTCGTTCGCGTTCGATCCATTGGCCCAGCGCGTCCAGGTGCTGCGGACGATGCTCGGCCAGGAACACCGGATGCAGGCCGTAGGCCGGATACAGGCCCGGCGCGTCGGCGCAGACCTGGCGCAGTTTCGGCCAGCCGGCGGCGGCGGTGGCCGGGACCAGTAGCCGGGTCACCCCGGCACTGCGGGCACGCACCAGCACCTGGCCGCGATCGGAGTCGAACTCGGCCGCGTCCAGGTGGCAGTGGCTGTCGATCAGCTCCATCGGCTGCGGCCGCGGAGCCGGCTCATTGCCGGTGGCCGGGATCGGGCAGCGGCGGCCTGGCGGTGCGGGGGGTGTTGGCGGTGCTGGCGCCACCCTCCCGACCCGGTGCGTAGTCGGCCACCACCTGTTCGCTCCCGGCGGGCGCGGCCTGCGCGTCACGCAGCACCCGGCGCCGCTTCCAGCTCGCCAGCATCAGGGTGACCAGGCCGAGCAATACCTCGTCGACGAAGGGGATCGGGTCGGGCAGCAGCACGTCCACCACCAGCACTCCGGCGGTGATCAGGAACAGGGTGGGCAGGCGCAGGCCGCGGGCGAATTCCAGGACGACGGAGGAGTGGGGGCTGGCCATGGC
>JAGOWL010000141.1 GCA_018060215.1 Pseudoxanthomonas sp. | reverse complement strand
TGCTGGTCGCCGGGGTGCAACCGCTGCTCGCCAGTGGGGCGCACTCGTCCACCGGTGCGCCGGAGGCGCAGGTTAGAGTGCGTTCATAGGACCAGCAGGCGCGGGTGACGGCGCGGCCGTCGATGGTCTTGGTGGCGGGGCCGTCGACGCAGCGGTCGGCGGTGGTCACGGTGCACCGGCCGCCCTCCGTCAGCGCGGCGCTCCTGTCGACCCAGACGTCCGTCTCGTGCTGCTCCATGGTCGGCTGGACGAACGACAAGGGCAGGCTCCAGCCCGAGGCGCCGACCAGGGTGCCGGTCCCTGCGGGTACGGCACAGTGCGTCCCGGCGTCGTCGTAGATCGTCGTGCTGCCGCCCGGGCAACCGGCATCTACATCGGGGGCGGTGACGGTGAAACATTGGTCGGCCGCACCTCCGGAGAGGAATATGCTGGCCCAATAGCCGCTCAACGTATCGCCGCGCACCGTCCCGGCGGGGCAGGCATAGACCGGCGTGCCAAACTGGAAGGTGTAGTTGCAACTCCCGGCTGTGCAGCCCGAGCCCGGCATCATGACGACCTTGAAGGGGCTCCAGCAGTAGCCCTGCCAGTGGGGCGACAGGTCGGTGATATAGGTCGCCTGGGTAGCCGGTGCAATCGGCAGGTCGAGGGCCTGCCAGCCGATGCAGGCGCCCATGCCACCGGCGGCGTAGAAGCGGAAACGCTGCTTGCCGTCGGCGCGGATGCGGCATTGCGCTTCCGCGATCATGTAGTCCATGCCGTTGCGGTTGACCTGGCCATGGGCGAACCAGGTGCCTTCGGCGCAACTGGGCAGCAGTTCGACCTGGACCGTGAGGTCGCGCCGGGTCGTGTAGTTGCCAACACCGCTGTAACGGTTGCAGACCTTGGTGGTAGTGCCCGCGGGCGTGGTGACCTCGGCGGTGGTGCAACCCGAGTAATAGTCGGCGAGACTGCCCAGCACGTTCGACGGATTGCCTGCGATATTGCGGGCGGCGGCGACGGCGGGGTCGTAGGGCGAGACCGGGGGGCGCGGCGTGTTGGCCGAAGTCACGGCACCGTGCTGCGCCTGGCAGACGGGATCATCGCTGGTGGCGCAGGCGGCTAGGCGGGCATTGGCCGCCCCCGACAGGCTGGGCTGGCCGTAGTACGTGGTTTCCGGTGGTGTCGTGGTGTAGCCCGGCACGGCACTCGATGCACTCGGCGTGTTCACCGTCCCCCGAATGACGGGATTGGCCACCTGCCCGGCGGCGGTGCCTTCCTCGAACGGACCGGCGACGGCGGCGGTCTGCGTCGTGACGAAGCAGACGAGCGTGATCCAGGTGACCCAGCGGCGCATCGTGGCCTCCTATCCCTTAATCCGTTTCAGGAAAATGTCGGCGGGCGGGCCGAACCCGGGTGCCGAGCGCCGCATGTGTTCCAGCGCGTAGTCCAGGCTCACGTCACCGGAGGTCCGCAGGAAACTGTCGGCCGGCGCGCAACTGCCGCTGGCGCAGGCAACCGGGCGGGTGCCGTCGCGCACCAGCACGAAGGTCGGTACACGAGTGACGGCGAAGCGGTCGAAGGCCAGGGGATCGATCTGCACGGCCACCTGGCGGGCACCGATCAGGCCCTGCACCTGGGCGACAGTGTCGCGCAGCGAGCCGTTGGCGAAGCCCCGGAGGACGATCGAAGCCTTGGCACGCGCGGCCTGGCCGACCAGACGCTGCAGTGTGGGCCGGGGCATGGACAGGCTGACGAACACCAACAGCCCTGGCCCAGTCGCCAGCCCCTGCGCCTGAGTCATTGCATCGGCTTGCGATGCGTAGCCCCGTGCCAGCGCTTCGAGATCGATCGGGGTGCGACTGAGGGGCTGGGGCAGCGCCTCGACGTTGGGGATCGGCACCGGTGCATATCGGAGTTCGGCATCGCCGGGCATGCTGTACTTCCGCCGCGCCGCGTCGATGTCTCCCTCGGTGATCGCGGGCTGCTCGCGGCGGACCCGTTCGATGTCCGCGTCGGTGATGACCGGCGGGTTTTGCGCCAGGGCCTGCGCGCTCGCCAGGAGCGCGGCGGTGAGGCCGAGGGCACGGGCAGATAGACGGAGATCAGAAGCCGACACAGCAGTTCCTCTTGCGAAATAACATGAAGGCGAAGTCCTCTCCGCGCACCGGGTATTCCTTGCCGGCGCCCCAGAGCACCGTGGTGCGGCCGAAGGGCTGGCAGCAGCGGCCGGCCTCCTTGTCGGTGTTGGGGATCGGATAGGTGAGTTGAGTCTTGTAGGCGGTCTTGTCCATGACCGGCTCGAAGTACGGTCCGCACAGGCCCGGCGTGCCGTGCCAGCCCCAGGCGATCAGTTCGCGGTGCATCTTGGCGGTCAGGCGCTGGGTCATCAGCGCGGCCGTGCGTACGCCGCCCAGGTGGTAGGGCACATGGCCGTCGAGGGGGTAAATGCCACCCTGGCAGCCGGCGCACCAGAAAAGCTCCTTGAGGCCGAAGCCGACCGAGGCGGCGACGCAGTCGGCCGCACACGCGGCGATGGCGACCGGATTGGCGAAGAGCACGGCGTCCGGATTGAGGATCAGGGTGAGTTCGTCGTCGGCCCACAGGGGATCGACCTCGGTGAGGTAGGCGAGATCGAAGGAGCCCTTTTCCAGGCAGGGGAAGTCGGTCACCACGTCCAGCCAGTACATTACCGGGTTCACGTAGAAGTGCGCCTGGTAGAAGCTGCCGCCGTCGCCATCGCCTTCGGGCCGCGTGAAGCGCGCCGCTTCCGGCGCCGGAATGCCCGGGTCGAGATCGATGCCGCCGAGCGATACCAGGCAGAAGGGTTTGCGCACCACTTCGACATGCCGCGCCGGCTCCCAGAAACCGATGGAGAGCCCGATGACCGGATTGACGCCACAACTGCAGACGGGGCTCGATGGGTTGTCGGTGTCCTCCTGGTCGCCGAAGTTGGCGATGCGCGCGGCTCCAATGCTGATCGGCAGGATGCAGGACCAGCAGATGTCGGTGATCGGATTGGGAAACTTGCCGGTGCAGGTGGCCGCACCGGCGGCGAGGCTGGGGCCGGCCACGCAGGCGAGCGCGGCGGCGAGCAGGACGGGAGTGACGCAAAAGAGGCCGCGACGGGCATTCATGGGGACACCGCCAATTCGTCGATACGCAACCGCAGCCCGTCCTGCGATACCAGGGCCGGCACTTGGGTGATGCCCAAGCGGCGGGTGAGCAGTCCCTGCTGGTCGTAGTAGACCGGGAGGTGCCAGGACTGCATCAGGTCCAGGTAGGCGCCGCCGACCAGGATCGGCTTCACCCGGCCCTGGTAGAGGGCGATCAACTGCCGGGCGCGGCCAACCTGACGCGGGTCACGGGCATCGAAGAACAGCAGGTGCCGGGACAGCGACACCACCTCCAGCGGGTTCTTGCGCGTGCCGGCGGCAAACAGCAATTCTCCCTGGGGGCCGAGGATGTTGCGATCCAGCGTGAAGCTCGGGTCGAAGTAGAAGGTCCGCACCGTTTCGGTCGCACGCAGGCCGGTGACCGGCGGCGGATTCTTCACGGTCGCGATGCCCCGTTCCCGGACTTGCGCTTCAAGGCGCCCGAGTTCGCCGCTGCGTTCCTTCGCGCGCAGGCGCTGCTCGATCATCTGGAGCAGATGGGGTTCGCTGATCTCGTAGGTCGGCCCGATGACGCCCAGGTCCATGGCCCGTGCGCCAGTCGCGCCCAGCATCAGACCGAGCACCAGGGGAGCGGACACGATGCAGCGTTTCATCGAGCCCCCCTGGCCGGGCAGCGGACCTGTCCGGCGAGTCGTTCGCGGGCGGCGGTATCGCGCAGGTGGCTGGCGCGGATCAGTCCCATCAGCACCGGATCGCCGTCACCGTCCGACATCGCTTGGCGCAACTCGGTCGCGGTGAGTGCCCGGCCACAGCGCCGCTCGAAAGCGGCGAGATAGTCTTTGGTCCCCGCCTCGGCGGCGGGGGCGATTTGCCGCAGGAGGCCGAGATAGTCGGCCAGCGGCATGTCATTGATCCCTGGCGTCGTCGGCGTTCCGTGGATCGGCCCGCGGGCCGGACTGGACTGGCCCCGGGCGGCCGGCTGGGTCAAGAGGCCGAGCAGCGCGAGGAGGAGAAGGGCCTTGGTCATGGCGCGCCTTTCAGTACAGCGGAACCACGACACCGACCACCTGCTCGGCCCGTACCAGGCCGCTGTCCTGGTAGCGCGAGTCGAAGGAGTCGGGGCTGGTGCCCTGCACGTAGTAGTGCCCGGGCGGGATGACGGTGGGCGTGATGGGGTCCAGCGGACTATGGTCGTAGGCCTGCAGCTTGGCCACGCCGACCTCCTCGCCGTTGATCGCCACGTGCCGACCGGCGACGGTCACGGCATCGCCCGGCAAGCCCCGCACGATCTTGAAGAAGGGCTGGCCGCGCAGCCCCGGGTAACGCGCCTGCGCCTCACCGTCGAACGAGAAGACGATGAAGTCGCCGCGCCGCAGGGGGTGGGGGCCGTGCACCAGCCAGGCGATGCGATACGGCAGGCTTGGCGTCCAGTTGAAGAGCACGGGCAGCCGCGGCGTCGCATCGATGAAAAGCCGGGCATAGGCCAAGCCCCAGATCGCCAAGATCGGCAGGTAGAGATACCAGCGCCGGCGCACATGGCGCAGGAAATCGGCAAAATGTTTGACGACTCGCCGCCCTCTGCCGGGTATCGACCCGGCCCGCGGTAGCGCCGGTTGGACCGGTTCGGAATTCATGGCGCGGCTACCTTTCTGCGCAGCTGCGCCGTCAGGTCGATGGTATTCGGCGTCGGTCCGGCCACGGCGGTTCTGAGGATGACGAGGCAGTTGCATTCCCGCTGCAACTCATCGAGGGCGAGCGGCAGGCGCTGGGCGAAGGCGCGGGCCATGACGAGCGCCTTCTGGCGCTCTTCCTCCGAAGCGGGCTGACTGAGCGCCTTGGTGAGGATCTGGGTGAATTCGGCTTCCTTGGCGCGGTACACTTCGGCCACATCGACTACGCCGATGACCAGAGCCGGCCGTAGCACCCAGCGGTCGTAGGCCGTTAGCGAGGCGGCCACCACCAACAAGGTGACCAGGCCCTGGGTCAGCCATTGGGGAACGGTGGTCTTCATACCGTGTGCCCCCGGCGGCGCAGCAGTTCGCCGATCGCCTCGTCGATGGACAGGCCCTGGGCACGCAGTTCATCGATGGGCGCGTTGTCTTCCAACTTGTTGGAGAAGAGCAGATGGGTCGCCGGATCGAGGATGTTGCGGGCGACGCCTTCGCCGACGGGGGAGGAGATGTACACCTCGGAGAACACGCCGGCCTCGGTGCGTAGCGAGTTCAGGAGGCGCTTCTTCGGTTCGTCCATGGTGAGCCGGCCCTTGCGGTCGAGCATCTCGATGGACTCCGGTTTCTGCCGCAGCAGGAAGACCCAGTCCGAGCAGTTGAAGGCTGCTTCCATCTGCGCCGAGCCGTAGTAGTCGTCGGCGCTCTGGGTCGCGGTGCCGAGTGCGCCGCCGTACTTGCGGGCACGCCGGGCGGCTTCCTCGATCACGGCGGCCTTGACCGGATCGTCGGCGCCGATGTCGCC
>JAGOWL010000140.1 GCA_018060215.1 Pseudoxanthomonas sp. | reverse complement strand
GGGCGGCCAAGGGCAGCTTCGCCATCGACGGCCCGGAGTACGAACAGCTCGGGCGCATCGCCCAGGACAACGGCGTGTACCTGTGCGCCAACGCCTACGAGCGTGATCCGCATTTCCCGGACCTGTACTTCCAGGCCTCGGTGATCCTGGACGACAGCGGCAACCAGATCCTGCGCTACCGGCGGCTGATCTCGCTGTACGCGCCCAGCCCGCACGACGTCTGGGACCGCTACCTGGACGCCTATGGCATCGAGGGCGTGTTCCCGGTGGCCGATACCCCGCTGGGGCGGCTGGCCTGCATCGCTTCGGAGGAGATCCTGTATCCGGAAGTGGCGCGTGCGCTGGGCATGCGCGGGGCCGAGGTGCTGCTGCATTGCACCAGCGAAGTCGGCAGCCCGGAGCTGACCCCCAAGGACATCGCCAAGCGCGCCCGCGCGATCGAGAACATGGCCTTCGTGGTGTCGGCCAATACCGCCGGCATCAGTGGCGTGGACATGCCGCTGGGCAGCGCCGACGGGATGAGCAAGATCGTCGACGACCAGGGCCGGGTGCTGGCCGCGGCCGGAATGGGCGAGTCGATGGCGGCCAATACCGAGCTGGACATCGGTGGCCTGCGCCGGCGCCGCCTGCGCCCGGGCATGGGCCATTTCCATTCGCGCCTGCCGCGGGCGGTGATCGAGACCGGCCTGGCCGGCTCGGCGCTGGCGCCCAATGCGCTGCTGGAGGGCGACGGCGTGCGCATTCCACAGCGGGCCGACTTCGCCGCACGCCAACAGGCCACGATCGGCGCATTGCGCCGCGCAGGAGTACTTGCCGATGAATGACACCACCACCTTGCCGCTGCGCAATCCGCGTACCGGCCAATCCGACGGCCAGCTGCCGATCGTTCCGGCCGACGCGGTCGCCGCGCTCGGGCAGGCGCTGCGCGCCGCGCAGCCGGCCTGGGCCGCGCTGGACATCGAGGCGCGCTGCCAACGGCTGTCGGCCCTGGCCGACGCGCTGGTGGCACGCCGTGACGCGATGGTGGAGCTGCTGCTGGCCGACACCGGGCGCTGGCACGAGTCGCTGATCGAGGTGGACGGTACGGTTTCGGCGATCCGGCGCTGGGCGCAGCAGGCCCCGGCGTGCCTGGCCGAGGGGCCGGCGCGGCAGGAGCCGATCCCGTTCATCCAGAGCCGGCAGACCTGGGAGCCCTACACCGTGGTCGGCGTCATCAGTCCGTGGAATTTCCCGCTGATGCTGACCCTGATCGACGCGGTGCCGGCGCTGGCCGCCGGCTGCACGATCCTGGCCAAGCCCAGCGAGGTGACCTCGCGCTTCGTCCCGCTGCTGCGCGAAATCCTCGCCGAGGCCGGATTGGCCGATGCCTTCGCCGTGGTCACCGGCGCCGGTGCCACCGGCCAGGCGTTGATCGAGGCGGTCGACCAGGTCTGCTTCACCGGCTCGGTGGCGACCGGGCGCAAGGTTGCCGAAGCCTGCGCGCGCCGCTTCATCCCCGCTTCGCTGGAGCTGGGCGGCAAGGATCCGGCGCTGGTGCTGTCCGATGCCGACGTCGAGCGCGCCGCGCGCGCGCTGGCCTGGGGCTCGTTCGTCAATGGCGGCCAGAGCTGCATGTCGATCGAGCGCGTCTACGTGGAGGCACCGGTGGCCGATGCCTTCATCGCCGCACTGGTGAAGGAGGCCTCGGCGCTGGAGCTGGCCTGGCCGGACCCCAAGCAGGGCCAGATCGGCCCGATCATCGCCGCCTCGCAGGTGGAGCTGGTGCGCGCCCACCTGGCCGACGCCAGGGCCAAGGGTGCCCGCGCGCTGGCCGGCGGCGAACTGGTCGAGCACGGCGGTACCTGGTGCCCGCCGACGGTGCTGGTGGACGTGACCGACGAGATGGCGGTCGTGCGCGAGGAAAGCTTCGCCACGGTGCTGCCGGTGATGGTGGTGGCCGACGAGGAGGAGGCCATCGCCCGCGCCAACGCTACCGAGTTCGGCCTGTCGGCGGCGGTGTTCAGCGGCGACCGCGAGCGCGCCGAGCGGGTGGCGCGGCGGCTGCATGCCGGCGGCATCTCGATCAACGACGCCGCGCTCACCGGCCTGGTGCAGACGGCCGAGAAGCAGAGCTTCAAGTGCTCGGGCATGGGCGGTTCGCGCATGGGCAGCGCCTCGATCCGCCGCTTCGTCCGCGCCCGCGCGCTGCTGGTCAACACCGGCACCGACTCGCCGTGGTGGTTCCCGCCGGCGGCGTAGGTGTCGTCGCCCCGGTTCTGGCAGTCCCGGCGGCGCGACCGCGCCGTCCGGACGGCCGGGGCCACCCCTGTCATCGAGGAGAAATCCCATGCGCCTGATCCTGGCCTTGCTTGGCTTGTCGCTGTCGCTTCCGGCCCTGGCCGCCCCGCCTACGGCAACGCTCGACCAGGGCACCATCCGGGGCGAATGGAACGGTGACATCGCGGTCTTCCGCGGGATTCCCTTTGCCGGTGATACCGGTGGCGACAACCGCTGGCGGCCACCGACCCCGGCGCCGCGCTGGGAGGGTGTGCGCGATGCCACCGTCGCCGGTCCGATCTGCCCACAATCGCAAAAGCCGCGACAGGGCAAGGTCGCGCCATGGCTGGCACTGTTCGAGATGAGCGAGGACTGCCTCAACCTGAGCGTGTACAGCCCAGGCCTGGCAGCAGCGACGAAGGCGCCGGTGATGGTCTGGATCCATGGCGGCTTTGCCCGCATCAGCACCGGATCACGACACGACGCCAGCGAGATGGCCGCACGCGGGGTGGTGGTGGTGACCCTGAACTACCGGTTGGACCGGCTGGGTCTGTTCGCGCATCCGGCATTGAGCGCCGAGCAACCCGACGCACTGCTGGGCAACTACGCGCTGATGGATGCGCAGGCCGGCCTGCGCTGGGTGCAGGACAACATCGCCGCCTTGGGCGGTGATCCGGACAACGTGACGATCTTCGGGCAGTCCTCCGGTGGCGTGGCAGTGACCGCGCTGATGGGGTCGCCCCTGAGCGAGGGGCTGTTCCACCGTGCGATCGCCCAGAGCGGGGTGATGGCCGACCTGGACACGCCGCGTTACCTGGACCGCGACCTGCCGCGCACCCCGTCCCTGGAAAGTGATGGCGTTGCCATGGCCCGGGCGCTGCTGCCGGGCGTCGGGCAGGCGACCACCGCGCAACTGCGTGCGCTGCCGTGGCAGGCGATCATCGACTACACCGCCACCCAGCCTGCCGGCGCACTGGTGCCGGTGACCGATGGCCGCTTGCTGCCCGAGGCGGTGACCCGGCGATTCGCCGCCGGCCGGCAGATGCCGGTACCGCTGCTGATCGGCACGACCAGTTGGGAGCAGAGCCTGTTCGTGCACCACCAGCTGCCGCTCAAGCCCATCCTCGGCCCGGTGCCGGTGGAGCAGGCGCGCGAAATCTATCCGGGGCTGGATGACAAGGCGCTGGTCGATCACTGGCTGGCCGACACCGGCTTCCACGCGGCAGCGCGCCTGTTGGCCAACGCCAGCGTCGACAGTGGCCAGCCCACCTGGGTCTACCGCTTCGACCACCTGTCGCCGGCTGCGCGCGAGGCGGGCCAGCCGGGTGCGGCCCATCACGACGATGTCGCCTATCTGCTCAAGCCGCTGGCCCTGCCGCGCTGGCCGGCCGACGATCCCGTCGAGCTCAGGATGCAGGCGACCATGTTGGATTACTGGACGCAGTTCGCGCGCAGCGGTGATCCCAATGGCGGGGGGCAGGTGAACTGGCCGCGCTGGCAGTCCAGTGGCGATGGCGTGACCCAGCTGCTGGATGTCCCGGTACACGGCCAGGCCGGCGTCTGGCGGCAGCGCATGGACTACCACCTCGCGCGTTACGCCGAGATGCTGCGCGAGCCCGCTCCCTGAATACGGCGGTGCTGCGCCGCAGCATCGAAACCGGGCGGAAATTGATCAGGATCAAGGCGTTGCGGCCATGTTGCAGCGAGCCTTGACCGGCAATGCGAGTTTGCCATATAGCTATAACATTAGAGCTATATCCCCGTCCCCCAACCACGGAGCCGCGCCATGAGCGAGCAAGCCCTACCCCCGAGTTGGCAGCATGTCGGCCGCCATGCGGTGTTCCCGCAGAGTGCCCACGACGACACCGCCCGCTTCGATTTCCTGGCCAACCTCAACGGCTACCTGTCCACCCGGCTGTCGCCCAAGGTGCGCGAGTCCTACGAGAAGCGGGTCAAGCCGGCGTTCGAGCAGCGCGAAGGCCGTGCGCCGGAGAGCCGGCATGAAGTGCGCAAGGCGATGGCCGCCGACCCGGTCTACCAGACCTGGAGCGCACTGCGCCGCAACACCATGGAAATGCGCCAGCAGGCCGGCCGCGGCATGGTCCTGCGCCAGCTCGGCCCGCTGATCGACAAGGTCCGGCAGATCAACGAGACCAGCCCCGGCCTGCAGCTGGACCCGTCGGTGCAGGTGCCGCGCTACGTCAGTGCGGTGGACATCCACTGCATGCCGGGCGGCTACCACACCGAGCTGGTGCCCGGCGACGTGCTGGCCCCGGCCAATTACGATTCGGGCATCTTCGCCACCACCGGCGGCATGCTCGGGCGCTGGAACGATGGCGGCGGCCAGGCGCTGGCGCAGTGGCTGAAGAAGGAGCACCCGCAGTTCAAGCCGCGCCGCATCCTCGACCTGGGCTGCACCGTGGGCCACAACGCGGTGCCGCTGGCCCAGGCCTTCCCAGATGCCGAGGTGATCGCCATCGACGTGGCCGCACCGATGCTGCGCTATGCGCATGCGCGCGCCCGTTCGCTGGGGGTCGAGAACATCAACTTCCGCCAGGCCAATGCCGAGGCGCTGGACTACCCGGACGGCCACTTCGACCTGATCAGCACCGCGATGTTCTGGCACGAGAGCTCGTCCAAGGCGATGCCGCGCAAGCTCAAGGAGATCCATCGCCTGCTCGCCGACGGTGGCCTGACCGCGCACCTGGAGCAGCCGCAGTACACGGGCATGGATGTGTACGAGCAGTTCGTGCGCGACTGGGACACCTACAACAACAACGAGCCGTTCTGGGGGGTCATGCACGAATATGACCTGCGCAAGATGATGGCCGATGCCGGCTTCGACCCGGCCAGGTACTTCGAGACCACCGCGCGCGGCGTGGTGGACCGCGACATCTTCCCCGAGGCCGGCAGCGACGGTGAGGACTATGGCCGCGCCGCCCTGTGGACCATGTTTGGAGCCTGGAAATGAGCGAACCCCTGAACCTGGACACCATCAACCTGGCCGGTACCCGTGCCCGCGGCAAGCGCCCGTACTTCTTCAAGGATCCGGACGTGGAGCGGGTGCTGTCGATCGCCATGGTGGTGGCGATGGAGCATGCGGTCACCCGCCAGCGCCTGGACGCGCTGGAACGGCTGATCGAGCAGAAGGGCCTGTTCACCCGCGAGGAACTGGAGCAGTTCCGCCCGGACGCCGCCGCCGAGGCCCAGCGCACGCGCTGGACCCAGGAGTACATCGCCCGGGTGCTGCGCATCGTGCAGCAGGACACCGAGGCCATGCAGGGTGGCGGCATGGACGTGCCGGTGGAAGAGGTGATGGACGT
>JAGOWL010000030.1 GCA_018060215.1 Pseudoxanthomonas sp. | reverse complement strand
CGGCTGTTGAGCTGGATCGGCAGCTCGCTGTTGAAATGACCCACCAGCAAGGCACCGGCGACCCCGAACAGGATCCCGAGCACGCCACCGCCCAGCGACAGCAGCATGGCCTCGGCCAGGAACTGGCGGCGCACGTCCGACGGCCCGGCGCCCACCGCCAGGCGCAGGCCGATCTCCTTGATCCGCTCGGTCACCGAGACCAGCATGATGTTCATGATGCCGATGCCGCCGACGATCAGCGAGATGGTCGCCACCGCGCCCAGCAGCCAGGACATCTGCCGGGTGGTCTGGGTGCGGGTGGCCACCAGTTGGGAGACGTTGCGCACCGAGAAGTCGTCTGTCGCGCCCGGATCGATCTTGTGGCGCTGGCGCAGCAGCAGCTCGACCTCACCCTGGACATAGGCCAGGTCACGGGCATCGGCCACGGTCAGCGAGATATCCATCACCGATCCCGGCGGCAGGCCCATGGAGCCGAGCAGGCGGCGGCGGGCGGTGTCCATCGGCACCATCACCACGTCGTCCTGGTCGCGGCCGAAGCCGCTCATGCCCTTGGGCGCCAAAGTGCCGACCACGGTGAAGTTGGTGCGGCCGATGCGCACGGTCTCGCCGATGCCGGTCTCGCTGCCGAACAGCTCCCGGCGCACGGTCTCGCCCAGGATCACCACCTTCTCGCCGTTGAAGTGCTGGGCCTCGAAGGCCGCGCCGTTGGCGACCTGCCAGCCGTTGATCTGCAGGAAGTCGGCCTGGATGCCCTGCCAGCTGGTGGACCAGTTGGTTTCGGCGAACACCACCTGGCTGCCACCGCGCAGCGACCCGGACACCAGCTCGACCTCGGGGACCTCCTCGCGGATCGCCTCGATGTCACCCTCGGTGAGGGTGAAGAAGCTGCTCGCGCTCATGCGCACGCCGCCCATGTTGCGCGAGCCCTGCGGACCGATGTCCAGCTTCTGCGCGCCCAGCCCGGCCAGCTGGCGGTCGATCTCGGCCTGGGTGCCCTGGCCGACCGACACCATCACGATCACCGCGGCGATGCCGATGATCACGCCCAGCGAGGTCAGGGCGCTGCGCATCCAGTTGCCGCGCAGGGCGAAGATCGCTGTGCGCAGCACGTCGATGAAGCTCATGCGGCCACCTCGGCATGGCTGGCCTCGCGCAGCTGCCCGTCGTGCATCACGCAGATGCGGTCGGCGTGGGCGGCCACGTGGGCGTCGTGGGTGATCAGGATCACGGTGTGGCCTTCGTCGCGCAGGTTCTTGAACAGGGTCAGGATCTCCTCGCCGGTGCGGCTGTCCAGGGCGCCGGTGGGCTCGTCGGCCAGCAGCAGCGAGGGACTGTTGACCAGGGCACGGGCGATCGCCACGCGCTGCTGCTGGCCACCGGACAGCTCGTTGGGCCGATGGTCCACGCGCGCGCCCAGGCCTACCGCCGCCAGTGCCGCCTGGGCGCGTTCGCGCCGCTGCACCGGTGGAATGCGTGCATAGCCCAGTGGCATGGCCACGTTGTCCAGGGCGCTCATCCGCGGCAGCAGGTGGAAGCCCTGGAACACGAAGCCGATCTTGTCGCGGCGCAGCGCGGCCAGCGCCTCGGCGTCCAGGCTGGCCACGTCCACGCCGTCGCACAGGTAACGGCCACTGCTGGGCGTGTCCAGGCAGCCGATCAGGTTCATCAGGGTGGACTTGCCCGAACCCGACGCCCCCATGATTGCCAGGAACTCGCCGGGCATCACCACCAGGTCGACATCGCGCAGGGCCACCACCTGGGCCTCGGTACCGGCCGAATACACCTTGCCCAGGCCCTGGGTGCGGATGATCGGCGTCACGTCGGCCACGGCCGGACCTGCCGGCGCGGCCGTGGCGGCGGTGGCGCTCATCGCGCCGCCGCCCGCTCGCCGGTGACCAGCAGGTCGCCTTCGGCCACGTTGCCGGAGATCTCGGTATTGCTGCCATCGCTGGCGCCCAGCCGCACCAGCACCGGGGTCGGCTTGCCGTCCTCCAGCTTGTACACGGTGACCCGGCGCGCGCCCGCCAGGTCGGCCAGCTGCCGCTCCACCGCCTTGCGCTGGCTGTCGTCCAGGCTGGCGAGGAAGCCGGCGAAGTTCTGCTGGAAGCGTTCCAGCATGCGCTGGCGCATCTGCCCGCTGGCACCACTACCCTGGCCACTGCCACCGCGCGGTGGACCCATCATGCCCGGCATCGCGCCGCTGGCCGAAGCGCCGGCACGCTGGGCGGCCTGGGCCGCCGCTTCCATCGCCTTGCGCGCCTCGTCCTGGCGCTGGCGCGAGCTGGCCGCGTCGGCATCGAAGGCGGCCTGCTGCGCCGGCGTCAGCTCCAGGCCGGCCACGAACGCGGTCAGGTCGTCGAGCATGCCGGTGCCACCGCCACGCGCCGCCCCGGCGCCGGCCGCCGCCGTGCCGCTGGCGGACTGGTCGGCCGGCTTGAAGCGCAGCGCCGCGTTGGCCGCCTTGAGCACATCGTCGCGGCGGCTGACCTCGATCTCGGCATTGACGGTCAGGCCCGGCAGCAGGGTGCCGTCGGCATTGTCGACCGTGACCACCACCGGATAGGTCACCACGTTGTTGGTGGTGGTGGCGGCCAGCCGCACCTGCGACACCTGCCCACGGAACTGGCGGTCCGGGAACGCATCGACGGTGAAGGACACGCCCTGCCCGACCTGGACCTGGCCGATGTCGGCTTCGTCCACGGACAGTTCGATCTTCATCTGCGCCAGGTCCTCGGCGATGGTGAACAGCTCCGGTGCCTGCAGGCTGGCGGCCACGGTCTGGCCGGGCTCGATCTTGCGCGTCAGCACCACCCCGTCCACCGGCGAGCGGATCACGGTGCGCTCCAGGTTGACCCGGGTGGTTTCGGTCGATGCGGTCTGCTGGCGGATCAGCGCCTGGGCCGAGGCGACCTGGGCATTGGCCTGGTCCAGCGCGGCGCGGGCCAGGTCGACATCGCTGCGCGCCACCAGCTGGCGCTGCACCAGCTCGGCCTTGCGCTGGTAGTCCAGCTGCGCGTTGAGGCGGGTGGCCTGGGCCTGGGCCAGACTGGCGCGGGCACTGGCGATCTGCGCGCCGCCCTGCTCGATCTGGGTTTCGTAGGTCTTCGGATCGATCCGCGCCAGCACCTGGCCCTGCTTCACCGGGTCATTGAAGTCGACCAGGATCTCGGTCACCTGGCCGGAGATCTGGCTGCCGACGGTGACCGTGGAGGTGGCGCTGAGGGTGCCGGTGGAGGAAATGGCCACGCGGATGTTGCCGCGCTCCACCGCCGCGGTGCGGAACGCGCCCTCGCTGGCGGAAGCACGACGGCCCTGCCAGTACCAGATGCCGGCCCCGACCAGGGCGAGCACGGCGACCGCGGCAACGATGCGCAACAACAGGGAACGGGAAGCGGGGGCCTGCGGTCGGGAAGGACGGCTCATGCGTGCATCGGGTAGCGGGGGGAACCCACTGTAACGCCTGCGATGACGCCGGGTTGACAGCCGCGGGCGCTTTTCCAGGGACGCATGTCCGGTCTCCCCGGCGCCTACATGGGGTGGCCGGGGTCGGAGGGCGGGAATCGCACGGCGGCGCGGGTGCCGCGGCCGGGCGTACTGTCCAGTTCCACCGTCCAGCCGAAGCGGTCGCACAGCCGGCGCACGATCGACAGCCCCAGGCCGGTGCCCGTGGGCCGCTCCGGCACGGCGCGATAGAACGGCTCGAAGGCGCGCGCCAGCGCCTCCGGCGCCATGCCGATGCCGGTGTCCTCCACCACCACCGCATCGGCCTCCACGGTGACCAGGATGCGGCCTCGGTCGGTGTAGCTGCAGGCGTTGCGCAGCAGGTTGCCGACCACCACCTGCAACACCCGCGGCGGTGCATACAGCTGCGGCCGGGCATCGGCCTGCACGTCCAGCCGCACCGGCTTGTCACCCAGCAGGATGCGCGCACTGGCGGCCTCGGCCTGGACCCGTTCGCACACGTCGAACCACTCGCGCTGCGGCTCCACGTCCACGTCGCGGGCCAGGATCAGGAAGGCGTCGATCACCGCTTCCATTTCCCGTCCCGAATCCTGGATCCGGCGCAGGCTGCGCTGCACCCGCGGCGACAGGTCCGGTTCCTGCAAGGCCATGTCGCTGGCCAGCCGGATCACGGTCAGGGGCGTGCGCAGCTCGTGGCTGGTGTCGCGGGTGAAGGCGTGCTCGCGCTCGATCTGCGCTTCGACCCGCTCACCCAGGGTATGCAGCGCACCGGCCAGTTGCCGGGCTTCGCCCTGCATGTCCGGCGGCAGCCGCTCCGGCGCCAGCACGGTGATGTCCGGGTGCCGCGGATCCCAGCGCGAGACCACCCGCGCCAGCCAGGCCACCGGCGAGACCAGCCGGTTGGATGCCCGGTAGGTCAGCCAGGTCGCGCCGTAGATGGCGAACAGCGCCAGCATCGCCGGCAGCACCGCAAACCACAGCGCCACCCGGGTGGCCTGTTCGCGCAGGTAGACCAGGTACAGGGTGCCGGCCGGCTGCCGGTCCACCCACACCAGCTGGCCGGCATCGACCAGATCGTGGAAGCCCGGCGGCAGCGGCCGCAACTGCGCCGGCACCGACAGGTTGGAGTAGCCGGCCTCCACCAGGTAGCCGCGCAGGGTGTAGGTGTTCGGTGGCGGCTGCACCGGCGAGGCCTGGTGCAGCTCCCAGTAATGCCGCGCCTCGTCCTTGAGCGTGGCCTGGATGAAGCTGTACTTGAACAGCGTGGTCACCACGTAGAACGCCAGCAGGATCGCCAGGCTGGCCAAGGCCATCTGCACGACGAAGGCGATCCGTATCTTCCTGGGCAGGCCGTGGTGCATCGGGGGGCGCCGGCGGGGTTGGGGCCAGTGTAGGGCCGATCAGGTCGACCCGGCGTGCAGGCCGCCGCGCACCCTCAGTGACTGCTGCCGGGGCCGAGGTCGGCCACCCGGTAGCCGGCGCTCTGCACGGTATGCAGCAGCGGCCGCTCGAACGGCTTGTCGATCACCTTGCGCAGGTTGTACAGGTGGCTGCGCAGGGTGTCCGAATCGGGCAGGCTGTTGCCCCAGATCTCGCGTTCGATCTCCTGGCGGCCGACCACGCGCGGGCTTTCGCGCATCAGGATGGTCAACAGGCGCAGGCCGATCGGTGACAGCTGCAGTTCGATCCCGCCACGGGTGACGCGCATGCTGGCCGGATCCAGCGCCAGGTCGGCCACGGCCAGCACTTCCGAACCGACCTGGCGGCGCTCGCGCCGGATCAGGGCACGCAGCCGCGCCTCCAGTTCCTGGATCGCGAACGGTTTGGTCAGGTAGTCGTCGGCGCCCTGGCTGAGGCCGCTGAGCTTGTCGTCCAGGGTGTCGCGCGCGGTCAGCATCAGCACCGGGGTGGACTTGCGCGCCTCGCTGCGCAGGCGCCGGCACACCTCGATCCCGTCCATGCGCGGCAGCATCAGGTCCAGCACCACCACGTCGTAGTTGTTCTCGGTGGCCAGGCGGTAGCCGTCCACACCGTCGCCGGCGTAATCCACGTCGAAGCCGCGGCCTTCCAGGTACTCGCCGATCATCTCCGATAGGGTGCGGTTGTCTTCCACCACCAGGACCAGCCCGGAGGTTTCCTTGCCCTGGCGCATGCGCCGGCTCCTTGAGCTTTCAGCTTTGTGAAGGATGCCCCGGCCCGGGTGGATGGCGTGTGAAGGCCCTACAGCAGCGGCGCCAGGGCCGGCCAGACGTTGTCGAGCAGGCGCGGCTGGGCGGCGGCGGTGGGGTGCAGGCCGTCGGCCTGCATCAGGCCCGGCTGCAGCGCCACCCCCTCCAGGAAGAACGGCACCAGCCCGGCCTGGTGGGCGGTGGCCAGCTCGGCATAGCTGCGGCGGATGCGCTCGCGGTAGGCCGGTCCGTAGTTGGGTGGCACATCGATGCCCAGCAGCAGCACCCGTGCGCCGGCCTGGTCGGCCGCCAGCAGGATCTTTTCCAGGTTGCCGCGCAGTTGCGCCGGGGCCAGCCCGCGCAAGGCGTCGTTGCCGCCCAGCTCGACCACCAGCACCGAAGGCTGGTGCTTGCGCAGCAGGGCCGGCAGCCGGGCCAGGGCCCCGGCGGTGGTCTCGCCGCTGATGCTGGCGTTGACCACCGCCGGCGGCGACTTCACCTCCCGGGCCAGGCGCCGCTGCAGCAGGGCGACCCAGCCCGAGCCTGCGGGTATGTTGTGTTCGGCACTGAGGCTGTCACCGAGCACCAGCACCGGCCCGCCGGCGCGGGCACCCGGACCATCGGCACGGGCGGTGACCGGCGCCAGCAGCGACACTGCCAGCCACAGCAGGCCGACCGCTGCCGCCCGTTGCCATCCCCATTTCGCCATCACCATCCGGAGCCTCCCATCGACATGCCTGCCCCCGCCGATGATCTTCCGACCACCGTCACCGCGGCCATCAGGGTACGCGGGGTCGGCAAGCACGTGACCGGTCCGGAGGGCGAAGTACGGATTCTCGAGGACGTGGACTTGACCGTGGATGAAGGCGACAGCGTCGCCATCGTCGGCGCCTCCGGCTCGGGCAAGACCACCCTGCTGGGCCTGCTGGCCGGGCTGGACCTGCCCAGCGCCGGTTCCATCGAACTGGCCGGACAGCGCCTGGACACGCTGGACGAGGAGGCACGCGCGGCGTTGCGGGCGCGCGAGGTCGGCTTCGTGTTCCAGAGTTTCCACCTGCTGCCGGCGCTGACCGCCGAGGAGAACGTGGCCCTGCCGCTGGAGCTGGCCGGGCGCGAGACGCCCCAGGACCGGGCGCGGGTGCGCCAGGTGCTGCAGTCGGTGGGCCTGGAATCGCGCAGGCGGCACTATCCGCGCCAGCTCTCCGGCGGCGAGCAGCAACGGGTGGCGCTGGCCCGCGCCTTCGTCGCCCGGCCGCGGATCCTGTTTGCCGACGAGCCCACCGGCAACCTCGACCAGGCCACC
The DNA here is from genome assembly GCA_018060215.1 of Pseudoxanthomonas sp. Classification (GTDB taxonomy): domain Bacteria; phylum Pseudomonadota; class Gammaproteobacteria; order Xanthomonadales; family Xanthomonadaceae; genus Pseudoxanthomonas. Next base: position 10,521 of record JAGOWL010000030.1, on the reverse strand, counting down.
GGCGCCCACGTGGCCGGACTGCTGTTCCAGATGAACCGCAACAACGGCACCACCCTGGTGCTGGTGACCCACGACCTGGCCCTGGCCCGCGGCTGCCGCCATGTCTACCGGCTCGACGGCGGCCGCCTGCACCCGGTCGCGGGCGCGCCGGCATGAACCCGCTGCGGCATGCGGCGCGCTCGCTGCGCCGGGAGTTCTTCGCCGGCGACCTGCTGACGGTGGCCGCCGCCCTGGTGCTGGGGGTGGCGGCGATGACTGCGGTGGGCACCCTGGTGGACCGCGTGGCGCTGGCGCTGGCGGCCAGCGCCGCCGAAACCCTGGGCGGCGACCTGGGCGTGCGCGGGCGCCAGGACCCGCCGGCGGAGTTCGCCGCCGAAGCGGCCGCACGCGGCCTGCGCAGCACCCGCCTGGTGTCCTTCCCGAGCGTGCTGTTCCATGGCGAGGCCAGCCAGATGGCCACGATCAAGGGCGTGGACGCCGGCTATCCGCTGCGCGGCGAACTGCGGGTGGCGCGCGAGGCCGACGGCCTGGACGCCACGACTGCCGGCGCCCCGCCCCCGGGCCAGGCCTGGGCCGATCCACGCCTGCTGCAGGCACTGGGCGTACGCGTGGGCGATGACGTGGAGTTCGGCAGCGGCCAGCTGCGCATCGCCGGGGTGCTGCAGTCCGAACCGGACGCGGCCGGCGAACTGCTGCAGATGGCACCGACCCTGCTGGTCGGGCGCGAGGAGGTGGAGGCCGCCGGCCTGCTCGGACCCGGCAGCCGCGCCTCCTACCGGCTGATGTTCGCCGGCCAGGCCGATGCGGTCGCCGGATTCGCGGACTGGCTGCGGCCGCGGATGGATGGCGGCCTGCGCATGGTGACCCTGGAGGACGCGCGCCGCGGCATGGGCGAGGCGTTCGAGCGCGCCGGCCGTTTCCTGGCCTTGTCGGCGCTGCTGGCGGTACTGCTGGCCGGGGTGGCCACCGCGCTGGCGGCCAACCGCTTCGCCCTGCGCCGGATCGACACGGTCGCCGTGTTGCGTTGCCTGGGCGCGCGTCAGCGCGACATCCTCGCCACCCTGGCCCTGCAATTGCTGCTGCTGGCGATCCCGGCCTGCGTGCTGGGGGTGGGCCTGGGCATGCTGGCCCAGTTGGCCCTGGTGGAAACCCTGGGCGGGCTGATCCCCGGACGGCTGCCGCTGCCACAGGCCACGCCGATGCTCGGCGGCGCCGGCATCGGCCTGCTGTTGCTGCTGGGCTTCGGCCTGCCGCCGCTGCTGCGGCTGCGCGGGGTGCCGCCGATGCGGGTGCTCAACCGCAGCTTCGCCGCCCTGCCGCCGGCCTCGCTGCTGGCCTACCTGCTGGCGCTGGCGGCGACGGTGGCGCTGGCGGTGCAGGCCACCGGCGACCTGCGCCTGGCGGCCTGGGTGCTGGGTGGACTGGGCGCGCTGGCGGTGCTGGCGGCCGTGGCCGGTGCGCTGCTGCTGGCCGTGCTGCGACGCCTGCAGGGGCGCCTGCGCGGGCCGTGGAAGCTGGGCCTGGCCGCGCTGACCCGGCGCCGGGCACTGGCGGTGGTGCAACTGGTCGGGCTGTCGCTGTCGCTGTGCGCGCTGTTGCTGCTGGCGGTGGTCGGGCCGGGCCTGCTGGGCCAATGGCGCAAGCAGTTGCCGCCGGACACGCCCAACCATTTCCTGCTCAACGTGCAGCGCGACCAGGCCGACGCGGTGCAACTGGCGCTGCGCGGCATCGGCGTGGCCGATCCGGTGCTGGAGCCGTTCGGCACCGGCCGGCTGGTGGCGATCAACGGCCAGCCGCCGCGGCGCAGCGATGGCGATGGCCCGGGCGGTGGCCCGGGCGGTGGCCAGGGCGGGAGTGCCAGCGACGACGCGGCCAGCGAAGACGCGGCCAGCGATGCCGACCGCCCACTCAACTTCACCTGGCGCCACGATTTTCCGCCCGCCAACACCCTGGTGGCGGGCCGCTACTGGACGCCGGACAGCACCGCGGCCGAAGCCTCGATCGAGGAAGGCTGGGCCCGGCGCTACGGGCTGGGCCCGGGCGACACCTTGACCCTGCGCCTGGGCGAGGAAGACCGCAGCTTCACCGTCACCAGCGTGCGCAAGGCCGACTGGGATTCGTTCCAGGTCAACTTCTTCCTGCTGCTCAACGCCGGCGCGGTCGGCGATGCCCCCTACAGCCTGATCTCCAGCTTCCATCTGGCGCCGGGTCAAACCGCGCGACTGGCGCCACTGGTACGCGAGTTCCCCAATGTGTCGGTGCTGGAGATCGAAGCGATCCTGCAACGGGTGCGCGAGGTGATCGAGCGCGTGTCCCAGGCGGTGCAGCTGGTGATGGGCTTCAGCCTGGCCGCCGGCGTGCTGGTGCTGCTGGCCGCGTTGCAGGCCACCGCCGGCGAGCGCCGCTACGACAGCGCGGTGCTGCGCACCCTGGGCGCGCGCCACGGGCAGTTGCGCGGCGCGGTGCTGGTGGAGTTCGGCGCGCTGGGCCTGCTGGCGGCGGTGCTGGCGGTGCTCGGTGCGGCGGCCATCGGCACCGTGGTCTCGCGGCAGCTGTTCGAACTGGCGCTGTCGCCGCCGTGGCCGTCGCTGCTGGCCGGTGGCGCGGCCGGAGTGGCGTTGAGCCTGGCGGCCGGCTGGGCCGGCACCCGCACGATCCTGCGTACCCCGCCAGCACTGGCGCTGCGCGAAGCCTGAGTTGCCCCATGCGGTGCGGGCAACCGCGGCGCGTGCTGTGGCACGCGGGAGGCGGCATGCGCAGCCTCAACCGGCCGGGTCGCGCTCCTGGCGCTTGACCTGCTCCCAGCAGGCCTCCTGCTGCTGCAGCGACAGGGTCGGCAGCGGCGTGCCGGCGGCCTGCGCCAGCGCTTCCATGGCGCGGAAGCGGCGTTCGAACTTGTGGTTGGCGTGGCGCAGCGCGGCGCCCACGTCGACCTGGGCGTGCCGGGCCAGGTTGGCGGCCACGAACAGCAGGTCGCCGATCTCGTCCTGCAGGCGCTGCCGGTTGTCGCCGGTCCGGGCGCGGGCGAACTCGGCGCGCACCTCCTCGATCTCCTCGTGCAGCTTGGCGATCACCGGTTCATGCCCGGGCCAGTCGAAACCGGTGCGCGCCGCGCGCGACTGCAGCTTCAGCGCGCGCTGCCACTCCGGCAGCCCGCGCGAGATGCCGGCCAGCGCCGAGTCGTCCTGCTCACCGGCGGCGGCACGTTCGGCACGCTTGATCTGTTCCCAGTTGGCGGTCTGCTCGCGCGCATCGGCGAAGCGGGCGTCGGCGAACACGTGCGGATGCCGGCGCACCATCTTGTCGGCGATCGCGGTGACAACGTCGTCGAAGCCGAAGGCGCCCTGCTCGGCCGCCATCTGGGCGTGGAACACGACCTGCAGCAACAGGTCGCCCAGTTCGTCCTTCAGCCCGTCCAGGTCGTTGCGGTCGATCGCGTCGGCGACCTCGTAGGCCTCTTCGATGGTGTACGGGGCGATTGTCGAGAAATCCTGCTCCAGGTCCCAGGGGCAGCCGTCCTGCGGATCGCGCAGGCGGGCCATGATCGAAAGCAGGCGGTCGATGGGTCTTGTGATGTCGTCCATGGAGTGGGCTGGCCTGCAACTACAGCCAGTCGCGCCAGGGCAGGTCCGGATCGCCCAAGGCGATGAAATCGCCGTTGAGCAGGGTTTCGCGGCGGTTGTAGCGGAACGGCTTGCCGGTGTCGGCGGCCAGCAATACGCCGCCGGCGGCGTGCAGCACGCACTGGCCGGCGGCGGTATCCCATTCGGAGGTGGGGCCGAAACGCGGATAGACATCCAGCCCGCCTTCGGCGATGCGGCAGAACTTCAGTGACGAGCCCAGGCCGACGGTCTCGATCGCCCCCATCCGCTCGAGCACGCCCTGGGTGCGCGGATCGCGGTGCGAGCGGCTGGCCGCCACCTGCAGCGGGGCTGCGGCCGGGATCCGGGCATGCAGCTGGGTGTCACGCTGGCCATCGCGGCGATAGGCGTGCTCGCCGCGCACCGCATGCCAGACCTGGCCACCGACCGGCGCCTGGACCACGCCCAGCACCGGCGCGCCCAGGTGGACCAGGGCGATGTTGACGCTGAACTCGCCGTTGCGCTTGACGAACTCGCGGGTGCCGTCGAGCGGATCGACCAGCCAGTAGGTCGGCCAGTGCCGGCGCACGTCCCAGGGCACCTTGGCCGACTCTTCCGACAGCACCGGCAGGTCCGGGGTCAGCCGCTCCAGGCCCTCGACGATGATCCGGTTGGCGGCCAGGTCGGCGGCGGTGAGCGGACTGGCATCGTCCTTGATCGCCACTTCGAACCCGGAGGCATAGACCTCCATGATCGCCGCGCCCGCCTGGCGCGAGATGGCGATGACCGTCTCGCGCAGGTCGGCGGTGATGCGGATCATTGCCCGGCCAGCCAGGCGCGGGCGATGAACAGGGCGGCCAGGGAGCGGCCTTCGGAAAAATCGTCTCGCAGCATCAGTTGTTCCAGATCCTGTAGTTTCCAGGGAATGACTTCGAGCTCCTCCGGCTCGTCGCCGGGAAGCTTCTCGGGATAGAGGTCGCGCGCCAGCACCAGCCAGGAGACATGGCTCATGTAGGTCGGTGCCAGGGTCAGACCGCGCAGCACCTGGACCCGGCGCGCGCCGTAGCCGGCTTCTTCCTTCAGCTCGCGGTCGGCGGCCTGCTCGGGCGACTCGCCGGCGTCGATCCGGCCCTTGACCAGGCCCAGTTCGTAGCGATGCACGCCGGCGGCGTATTCGCGCACCAGCAGGACGGTTTCCTCATCCAGCATCGGCACCACCACCACTGCGCCATGGCCACGGCTGACCATGCGCTCGAAGCGCCGCCGCTCGCCGTTGGAGAACTCCAGGTCCAGGTGTTCGAGCCGGTAGGGCCCCGCCTCCTGCGCGTGGGTGGCGTGGACCACGGGAAGCTTGCGGCTCATCGGCGGCTCCCGCGGCGCGGCCGCCACGCGGCCGATATGATGGCGGGATGCACGAACTTGCTCATGAAGGACCCATCCTAGCAGACCGGCCGCTGTCCGGGCAGCGGCGCGTGGCTGCGAACCACCGCCAGGTTCGGCATCGCCTGCGCGTACGCAGGGGCCGCGCATGCGCCTGACCCGCTGCCACGTCGCGCAGCCGCTGCGCGTGGGCGAGGAGCCGGTCCTGCCCGAGCACGCCGCCGCGCACCTTTCGCGGGTGCTGCGCCTGCGCCCGGGCGATCGCTGCGTGCTGTTCAACGGCGATGGCCACGACTACGCGGCGCAACTGCTGGCGGTGGGCAAGCGCGAATTGCGGGTGCGGATCCTGGAGCGCAGCGCCATCGACAACGAATCCCCACTGGCGATCGTGCTGGTGCAGGGCATCGCGCGCGGCGAGAAGATGGACCTGGTGCTGCAGAAGGCCACCGAACTGGGCGTGGCCGCGATCGTGCCGGTGGCGGCCGAGCGCACCGAGGTGCGGCTGGACCCCGAGCGGGCGGAAAAACGCCTGGCACACTGGCGCAGCGTGGTCGAATCGGCCTGCGGCCAGTCCGGGCGCGCGCGCGTGCCGCAGGTCTCGGCCCCGGCACGCCTGGACCAGGCCCTGGCCGGCCTGCACGGTGATGGCCTGCGCCTGGTGCTGGATCCGGCCGGCGAACACCGGTTGGCGGACCTGCCGCGGCCGGCCTCGGCCCGGGCGTGGATCGCGATCGGCCCCGAAGGTGGCTGGTCACCCGCTGATCGCGGGCTGCTGCACGCGGCCGGCTTCAGCGGCCTGCGCCTGGGCCCGCGGGTGCTGCGCACCGAAACGGCGGGACTGGCCGCCATCGCCGCCCTGCAATCGCGCTTCGGCGACCTGTAGGCGCCGGGCTGGCCCGCGGCTTCAGGCCGCTGCGGCCAGCGCCTGGGCGACCATGCGCTCGACCAGCTCCAGGTCCGGCAGCATCGCGCTCTGTTCACCCAGCAGCACCCGCATCTGGATGCCACGCGGCAGGTCGTCCTCGGAGGCGTCGGCCAGCAGGCTGTCGCGCGGCACCGAGACCAGCTGCGGGAATGATGCGGTCAACAGCCCGAAGTACGGCAAGGCCTCGTCACCGCCCAGGGCCTTGAGCACGATCACGCGGTTGCCACGCCCGGCCGCATCCTCCTGCAACCCGGCCAGGGTGGCGAACTTCACCAGCGGCACCTGCCAGCCGTGCCAGTCGATCCGCCCCGGCAGCCAGTCCGGCGCGTCCTCCACCGGCTCCACGGGAACCTTGGCCAGCACCTCGGCCACGGTCGCGTTGGGCAGCAGCAGGCGATCGTCGCCGACCTGGATCATGACTCCGCGGATTTCGTCGCTGTTGTAGGCCATCTTCGCTTGTCCTTTCAGTGCTGCACGCGGCTCAGGCCCAGCGCGCCACCAGGGTCTGGGCCAGTTGCGCCGGCGTTCCCAGTTCGGCGCCACCGGCGGCCAGCAGGGTCACCGCAGCCGCGTCGTAGCAGCCTTCCAGTGCCTGCCCGGCCACCCATGCGCCGTTGCCGGCCAGGTCCAGGGCGGCATCGACGCGGGCGCTGTCGGCACCGCTGAGCACCAGTACCGCCGACTCCTGCGGCGGCAGGACCCCGATCAGTTCGCCGGTGTCGTCGATGAAAGCCAGGCCGGAACCGGCGTCGGCCACGCCAACGCCTTCGGGCATCACGTAGACCGTGCCGGCGGCCAGGGCATCGCCCGGCATGGCCATGGTCACCTTCAGTTTCGACACGCGCGACAACTGCTTGACCAGGTTGTCGTAGCGCCCGCCATCGAGCCGGAGCTGCACCAGCACGGCGCGTTCGAATTCCGCCGGCAGGGCGCCGAGCAGTTTGCGCACCGCGTCCGGTCCACCGACCCCGGCCAGCACCAGCACCACGCCGACCACGGCCGGACGCTCCTCTTCCAGCGCCACCAGTTCCAGGTTGGCAAAGGAAGTCGCCGCCGGCGGTGCCTGCTGGGCAACGGCGGTGCGCGGCACGGGTTGGGTATCCTCGGCCAGCGCCCAATCGTGCGCGGCGGGCAGGGTCGTTGCGAGGGTGGCTTCGGCTTGGAGTTCGGCCACCGCCGGCGCCTGCTCCGGGGCTTCGCCCGGGCGATCCTGCGGCAGGTCGTCGGCGCGGGCGGCCGCCTCCTGCAGGTGGGCCTCGAACGGATCCATCGCGTGCAATTGCTGCGGCGTGATCGGTCGTCCCGGCTGCAGGTCCACCACGTCATCCTGCTCGCAGCCGGGCGGCAGCACGTCGGCGTGGCCGTGCAGCTTGGCCGCCAGGTGGCGGACCCAGCGCTGGGCTTCCCAGCCGTCGCGGCGCGCGGCCAGTTCGGCCTCGTCGAAGATCACCAGCAGACCGGGGGCTTCCAGTGCCGGCTCCAGCACCACCAGCGCGTCCTCGACCGTCGGCTCCAGCGCCACCAGCACCGCCTGCGGTTGCGCGGCGGCGAGGGTGGCGGCATCCAGCATGCCCGGATCTTCCTCCAGCACCACCCGGGCGCCGGCCTGGTCGAGCGCCTGGCGCAGGCGATCACGGGCGTCGCCGGCGCGCGCCAGCAGGGCTACCGCCTTGCCGGGGTCAGCCGCGGACACGGGCGATCCCCAGCAGGTCATACACATTGCGCATCAGGTCCAGCTCCTGGTACGGCTTGCCCAGATACCGCTGCACGCCGATCTCGAATGCACGCTGGCGATGCTTCTCGCCACTGCGTGAAGTGATCATCACGATGGGCACGCCACGGAAGCGGTCGTCCGCGCGCATCACCGTGGCCAGCTCATAACCATCCATGCGCGGCATCTCGATATCCAGCAGCATCAGGTCGGGCACGCGCTCCTCGAGCCGCTCCAGCGCCTCGATGCCATCGCGCGCGACCACCACTTCCAGGTTGTGCCGCTCCAGCACCCGGCCGGTGACCTTGCGCATGGTCAGCGAATCGTCCACCACCATCACCAGCGGCACCTGCCGGGCCTGCGGCGCCTCGACCATGGCCGGGCGTTCGGGCTGGGCCAGGTGGCGACGCACCAGCGGGGCCACGTCCAGGATCACCACCACCTGGCCTTCGCCGGTGATCGTGGCGCCGTAGATGCCGGGCACCGAGGCGATCTGCAGGCCGACCGGCTTGACCACGATCTCGCGGTTGCCGACCACCTGGTCGATCGCCACCGCCGCGCGCAGTTCACCGGCACGCACCAGCAGCAGCGGCACCTGGGCCTGGCCTTCGGCCTTGGCCGCACCCTGCCCGACCAGCACGCCCAGATCGTGCAGCGCGTACTCCTCGCCGGCGTAACGGTAGACGCCGCCACCGGCCTCGAAACGCTCGCGGCCGATGCGGCCGATGCCGCCCACCGAGGCCACCGGCACCGCAAAGGTGGTGTCGCCGATACGCACGAACACCGCCTGGGTGACCGCCAGGGTCTGCGGCAGGCGCAGGGTGAAGGTGGCGCCCTTGCCGGTGCTCGATTCGATGTCCACGGTGCCGCCGAGCTGGCGGACCTCGTTGCGGACCACGTCCATGCCCACGCCACGGCCGGCCAGCTGGCTGACCTTCTCCGAGGTGCTGAACCCGGATTCGAAGATCACCGAATCCAGTTCGGCATCGGACAGCTCGGCCTCCGGCTTGACCAGGCCACGCTGTTCGGCGCGGCGGCGGATCGCTGCGCGATCCAGGCCGCGGCCATCGTCGGTCACCTGCAGCACGATTTCCGAACCCTCGCGGCGCAGGGCGATGGTGATCGCGCCTTCCTCACCCTTGCCGGCGGCACGGCGTTCCTTCGGCGCTTCCAGGCCGTGGGCGACCGAATTGCGCAGCATGTGCTCCAGCGGCGCGACCATGCGGTCGAGCACGTTGCGGTCCAGTTCGCCGTGGGTCCCGTCCAGCTTGAGCTGGACCTGCTTGCGGGTGTCCTGGGCAGCCTGGCGGACCACCCGGCGCAGGCGCGGAACGATGCTGTCGAACGGCACCATGCGCGCGCTCATCAGCCCGTCCTGCAGGTCCGAACTCACGCGCGACTGCTGCTGCAGCAACACGTCGTACTGGCGCGCAAGGTCGTCGAGCACGCCCTGCAGGCCGGTCAAGTCGGCGGCCGACTCGTTCAGCGCGCGGCTGAGCTGCTGCAGGGTGGAGAAGCGGTCCAGCTCCAGCGGATCGAAGGTCGGATCGGCGCTGTCCTGCTCGCGCTGGTAGCGGGCCACGATCTGCGCCTCGGTCTCCAGGTCCAGGCGGCGCAACTGGTCGCGCAGGCGTGCGTTGGTGCGGTCCAGTTCGCCCATGGCGCTGCGGAACGCACCCAGCTGCTGTTCCAGCCGCGAGCGGTAGATCGCCACTTCGCCGGCGTGGTTGACCAGGTTGTCGAGCAGGTCGGCGCGCACGCGCACCTGTTCCTGCGCCGAACGCGGCGTGCCCTCCTCCTGCGTGGTGGCGGGCAGTTCCTCCTCTTCGATCGGCGCCGACAGCGGCGCCTGCTCCACCCGCACCGGCGCAGGCACCGGCACGGCGACGACCTGGTCGACCTGGTCGGCCTGGTCGGCTGCGACGGCCTCCGTGGTCGGCACCGCTTCCGTCGCCGGCTCGTCCTCGGCCGCGGCCGGCCGCGATTCGCCGCGGATGCGCGCCTCGAACTCGTCGATCAGGGCCTGCGGCATCGCGGTGACGCGATGCGCACGGGTCTGCTGCAACAGGCGATGGAGGGTGTCGAATCCACGCTCCAGCAGGTGGATGTCGCCACGATCCAGTTCGGTGCGCTGCTCGGCCACCGCTTCGAGCAGCGACTCGATGACATGGCCCAGGTCGCCGATGGTGGCGATGCCGGCCATGCGCGCACCACCCTTGATGGTGTGCAGGTCGCGCTGCAGGCCGATGATCGGCTCGCGGGCGGACGGATCGGCGCGAAGCTCCTGCAGCAGGCCATCGATGTGGTCAAGCAGGTCGACGCCCTCTTCGACGAAGATGTCGACGAGGTCGCGATCGAGTTCGTTGAAATCGAGCATGGGACCGTCGGCCACGATCTCCTCCGCGGGACGGGATTCAGGCACCGGTTCGCCCAGTGCCGGCAATTCGATGGATGCGCTGTTGGCCGGGGCCAGCTGCGCCTGTGACGGGTCGAACGCGGCCACGCCGACCAGGGCGGCAATGGCCGCTGAATCGACCGGCTCGACCGGCTCGTCGACAACGTCCGTTTCGACGGCCTCGGTGGCCTCGCTGGTTTCGGCGACTTCGCTGACTTCGGCGACTTCGCTGACTTCGACGTCGGCCGGCGCTTCGGCTTCGGCTTCGGCTTCGGCTTCGGGCTCGGCTTCGGGCTCGGCTTCGGGCTCGGCTTCGGGCTCGGCTTCGGGCTCGGCTTCGATCCCGGCTTCGGATGCGGCTTCCGGTTCGGAATCCACCGAGGCCGCGACCGGGAGGTCGGTTCCGAGGGCAAGCGCACCGGCGGCCACGACGCCTGCCGCCGCCGCGGCGAACGCCGGCTCGGTCGAGGGCGCATCCGCTGCGACCGGCAGGCTGCCGCCGCCGGCATCGGCATCGGCGCCCAGATAC
>JAGOWL010000139.1 GCA_018060215.1 Pseudoxanthomonas sp. | reverse complement strand
GGCAGACCGCCCTGGCGCTTGGCCTGGCCGGCCTCCTCGTAGGTCAGGCCATAGCGGCGCATGACCTCGTCGGTCAGCTGCTTGCCGCCGAACAGCTGTTCGCGGCTGTACAGGCTGCGGCCACCGCGCAGGACATTGAGGGTGGTCATGGTCGCGCCGATGTCGACCAGTGCGACCACGCCGTCACGCCCCACCGGCAACTCGTCGGCGATCAGGGCGAAGGCGTTCTCGACCGCGAAGGCCTCCACGTCCATCACCTTGGCGGCCAACCCACCCAGTTCCAGCGCCGACTCGCGCAGCTCCACGTTCTCCGAACGCGAGGCGGCCAGCAGCACCTGGACCATTTCCGGGTTGTTGGGCATCGGGCCGAGCACCTCGAAATCGAGGTTCACTTCCTCGATCGGGTACGGGATGTAGTTGACCGCCTCGAACTCGACCTGGGCTTCCAGGTCGTTCTCGTCCAGCTCGGCGGGCATCGGGATGATCTTGGTGATCACCGCCGAGCCGGCCACCGCGGCCGCGGCGTTCCTGGCCCGGGTGCCGGAGCGGTTGACCGCACGCCGGATGGCCTCGCCCACCGCCTCGACCTCGACGATGTTCTTCTCGACCACCGCGTTGGGCGGCAGCGGCTCGACCGCGTAATGGTCCACGCGATAGCGGTTGCCACTGCGCGACAACTGCAGCAGCTTGACCGCGGTCGAACTGATGTCGACGCCGATCAACGGCGTCTGGCTTTTCGGGATGAGCCCCACGGTATCTCCCCTGCCGATGGGCACTTGACTGGTTGCAAGCTCGTGCCCCTGCATTAGATAACGACTTTTTCAGCATTGGCAACACCCCCCGGTACAGGCTGGGATGCCTGTCACGCACCGGGTACCGCCCCGACCCTTTCCCCACCCCCGGACACGCCCTCCCCGTATCCGCGGTTCACTCTATACTCTGCGGCCGCGAATTCTGCAAACGGAAATTCCCCGGATGCCCCTGCTCCGCCGCCTCCTGTTCTGGGCCCTGATCGTGTTCGCCGGCCTGGCCCTGGTGGCCGCACTGGCCGTGGGCACACTTTACCTCAAGATGACCGCGCAACTGCCGGAAGTGGCCTCCCTGCGCGAGGTCGAACTGCAGGAGCCGCTCTACGTCCACGCCGCCGACGGGCAGCTGATGGCCGTTTTCGGTGAGAACCGCCGTTACCCGGTATCCATCGAGCAGGTGCCCGAGCGCCTGCGCCAGGCCTTCATCGCCATCGAGGATGCCCGTTTCTACGAGCATGGCGGGGTCGACTACAAGGGCGTGGCCCGGGCCATCTGGCTGCTGGCCACCACCGACAACAAGCGCGTGCCGGGCGGCTCGACCATCACCCAGCAGGTGGCACGCCAGTTCTTCCTCAGCTCCGAGTACAGCTACCAGCGCAAGCTGTCGGAAATGCTGCTGGCCATGAAGATGGAGCGGGTGCTGAGCAAGGACGAGATCCTGGCCCTGTACCTCAACAAGAGCTTTTTCGGCAACCGCTCCTACGGCGTGGCCGCGGCGGCCGAGTACTACTACGGCAAGAAGCTGGACGAACTGAGCCTGGACGAAATGGCCTCGCTGGCGGGCATCCCCAAGTTCCCCTCCAGCGGCAACCCGATCAGCAACCCGGAGCGCGCCCGGATCCGGCGCGACTACATCCTGGACCGGATGGCGGAACTGGATTTCGTCAGCCGCGCCGAGGCCGAGGCGGCCAAGGCGGTGCCGATGCACGCCACCCCGCACGAACCCCCGGTGGAGTTCGCGGTGCCTTACGTGGCCGAGATGGTGCGCCAGGAGATGATCGCCCGCTACGGGCCGCAGGCCCTGACCGACGGCTACCGGGTGACCACCACCATCGTCCCGGAGCTGCAGGCTGCGGCCGACCTGTCGGTGCGCGAAGGGCTGCGCCTGTACGACCACCGCCACGGCTGGCATGGGGTGGAACGCCAGGCCGAGGTCGCCGCCGATGCCGACGACGCCACCCTGGCCAAGGCGCTGTCCGGCACCCCCGCCCAGGCCGACCTGTTGCCGGCGATCGTGGCCGGCACCGGCGCCGATGGCAGCGCCCGGGTGGTGCTGGCCGATGGCAGCAGCGCGACCGTGCCGGCGTCGGCCTCGCGCTGGGCCGGCAAGTCGCCCGCGGCCCTGCTCAAGCGCGGTGACGTGGTCCGGGTCCGGCGTGGCGAAAAGGACGGCGAGCTGCTGCTCGACCAGGTGCCGCGCGGCCAGGCTGCGCTGGTCTCGCTGGACGCCAGCACCGGTGCCCTGCGCGCCCTGGTCGGCGGCTACAGCTTCGCCGGCAACGAATTCAACCGTGCCACCCAGGCCCGGCGCCAGCCCGGCTCCAGCTTCAAGCCGTTCCTGTACGCAGCCGCGCTGGACAAGGGCTACAACCCGGCCTCGATCGTGCTGGATGCGCCGGTGGTGTTCCGCGACCGCCGCGGCAAGACCTGGCAGCCGCAGAACGATGGCGGCGGCTTCCGCGGCCCGATGCGCCTGCGCGAAGCCCTGGTGCAGTCGCGCAACCTGGTCTCGGTGCGCCTGCTCGATGCGATCGGCGTGCAGTTCGCCCGTCCCTACATCGCCCAGTTCGGCTTCGATGAAGCCGAGCTGCCACCGAACCTGTCCATGTCGCTGGGCACCGCCTCGCTGACCCCGCTGTCGGTGGCGCGCGGCTACGCGGTGTTCGCCAATGGCGGCTCCCGGATCGACCCGTGGTTCATCGACGAGGTGCGCGACCGCAACGGCGAGCTGCTGTCCAGGGAGAACCCGGCGGTCGCCTGCCGCGGCTGTGGCGCCGCGCCGGGTGCGGCCGGCGCCAGCGCGGTGGCCCAGGTCGTGGACGGCTTCAATTTCGGCGCCCCGGCGCCGGCACCTGGCACCCAGGCGACCGCGACCCCTGCGGCCGCGGACGATGCAACCGCGGCCACGCCGCCGCCTGCCCCGGCCGAAAGCACCGCAGCCGCCAACGCCCGGATCGCGCCGCGTGCCATCGACGAGCGCACCGCCTACCAGCTGGTGTCGATGATGCGCGACGTGGTCCAGCGCGGCACCGGCACCGCGGCCAAGGTGCTCGAACGCGAGGACGTGGGCGGCAAGACCGGTTCGACCAACGACCACCGCGACGCCTGGTTCTCCGGCTTCGGCGGCCCCTATGCGACCACCGTGTGGGTCGGCCGCGACGACTACAAGTCGCTGGGATACCGCGAATACGGCGGCAAGGCGGCGCTGCCGATCTGGATCGACTACATGCGCGTGGCCTTGAAGGACCAGCCGATCGCGGCCAACGAGCCGCCGGCCGGCATGGTCAAGGTCTATGTCGACGGCAGCGGGCGCATGTCCACCAGCGGTGGCGGCCTGGCCGAATACGTCAAGGTCGAAGACCTGGACCGCATGCGCGACAACCTCGACTTCCTGGGTTCGGACCAGCCCGACGAGGAAGCCTTCGACATCTTCTGAGCGACCATCCGGAAAACGAACGCCCCGCGGCTGGGCGGGGCGTTCGATGGACCTGTGGCGCCCGCGGGCGCCGCGGCCGGTTCAGCGCTTGCCGGCACCCGGGTAGTCACGCACGCCGTGGCCGGTGTAGATCTGGCGCGGACGGCCGATCTTGGCTTCCGGATCGACCTGCTGCTCCAGCCAGTGCGCCACCCAGCCGGCGGTACGGCCGATGGCGAACATCACCGTGAACATCTCGGTCGGGATCTTCAGCGCCTTGTAGATGATGCCGCTGTAGAAGTCCACGTTCGGGTAGAGCTTGCGCTGGATGAAGTACTCGTCCTTCAGCGCAGCCTCTTCCAGCCTCATCGCCACGTCCAGCAGCGGATCGTCCACGCCCAGTTCGCCCAGCACCTTGTGGGTCATCTCGCGGATGATCTTCGCGCGCGGGTCGAAGTTCTTGTAGACGCGGTGGCCGAAGCCCATCAGGCGGAAACCCGATTCCTTGTCCTTGGCCTTGGCCACGGCGGACTCGACGTTCTTCGCATCGCCGATCTCCTCCAGCATCTTCAGCACCGCCTCGTTGGCGCCGCCGTGCGCCGGGCCCCACAGCGCGGTGATGCCGGCGGCGACCGAGGCGTACGGGTTGGCGCCGGTGGAACCGACCAGGCGCACGGTCGAGGTCGAGGCATTCTGCTCGTGGTCGGCGTGCAGGATGAACAGCAGGTCCAGCGCCTTGGCCACCACCGGGTTCATCTCCAGCGGCTCGCTGGGGACCTCGAACATCATGTGCAGGAAGCGGTCCACGTATTCCAGGTTGTTGCGCGGATAGCGGATCGGCCAGCCGATCGAATAGCGATAGGCCGCCGCGGCCAGGGTCGGCATCTTCGCCAGCAGGCGGATGGCGGCCAGGCGGCGCTGCTCCGGGTCTTCCAGGTCCAGGGTGTCGTGGTAGAACGCCGACAGCGAAGCGACGCTGGCAGCCAGCATCGCCATCGGGTGGGCGTCGTAGTGGAAGCCGTTGAGGAAGTTCTTCAACGACTCGTGCATCATCGTGTGGTGGGTGACTTCGTGCTCGAACTTCGAGAACTCGCCCGGGCTGGGCAGCTCGCCGTTCATCAGCAGGTAGGCCACTTCCAGGAAGCTGGAATGCTGCGCCAGCTGCTCGATCGGGTAGCCCCGGTACAGCAACACGCCGTTGTCACCGTCGATGTAGGTGATGGCCGACTTGCAGCTGGCGGTGGCGGTGAAGCCGGAATCGTAGGTGAAAAGGCCGGTTTCCCTGGTCAGCTTCGAAATGTCGACGCAATCGTTGCCCAGGGTCGGCCTGAGCACCGGCAAGGACACCGACTTGTCGCCGGCATTCAGGATGACCTGATCGGGGTTGGACACGGGGTACGCTCCTCTGTGGGGTAAGCGATGCACCGCGCATGTGCGCGCCGGATGCGTTCGCGGGAGGGGGTGTCCGCGGCAATCGTCGCGAATCCGCTCAATTATCGCACAGCACGTACGATGGCGTACCCGATACGGAAGTCGAATGGACCCGTGCGCACGCCGCGCGCACGGCAAAACGGCCGCGCGAGCGCAGCCGTTCGGCAGACCAGCTCAAGCCTGCCGGGCAACGGGGCCCGGCAACGGCGATCAGCGGGCGTAACGACGCTGGAACTTGTCGATGCGACCGCTGGTGTCCATGACCTTGTGCTTGCCCGTGTAGAACGGGTGCGAGGCCGAGGAGATTTCAATCTTGACCAGCGGATACTCGTTGCCGTCTTCCCACTTCACGGTTTCCTTGGCGGTGGTGGCCAGGGTCGAGCGGGTCAGGAACTTGAAATCCGAGGTGACGTCGAAGAAGACGACTTCGCGGTATTCGGGATGGATGCCGGCCTTCATGGCGTACACCGTAAACAGTTGCGGGACAGAGCCGCGCATTCTAGCGGCCCGGGCACCGTCTGCGCAAGGGCTGGCCCGGGCTGTCTTCAGCCTGCCGCCAGCGCGGCCTGCACCCGCGCCTGGAACCGGGCCTGGTCGTAGCGCAGCAGGATCCGGGCATTGTCGGCCGCCCCGGTCTGCCGGTTCCAGTCCACCGCGGTCAGGCCGCGGGCCAGGCCCATGCCGGTCTCCACCGCCAGCGGCCGCTCGACCTGTTCCAGCACCCCCTCGGGCTCCAGCGCCCAGGCCATGGCCAGCGAGTCGGCCGAATGCCAGTAGTCGCCGCGCCGGTCCTCCGACCACAGCCGGGTCTGGCGCGAGATCGCCTCGTAGAA
>JAGOWL010000138.1 GCA_018060215.1 Pseudoxanthomonas sp. | reverse complement strand
GCATCCGCACCTACAACTTCCCGCAGGGCCGGATCACCGACCACCGCGTCGAGGGCCTGACCCTGTACGACCTGCCCGCCATCCTCGAAGGCGATCTCGACCCGCTGGTGCTGCGCCTGCAGCAGGAGCACCAGGCCGACGAGCTGGCGCGGCTGACGGCCGGGTAGCATCACCCACACTTCCGGAGACGGTGAACATGCCCGGCAAGCACCACCGCAAGGCGAAGCAGCCCAAGCCCCTGGGCAAGAGCGAATACAAGGATCTGGTCGCCCCCATGCACCTGGAACTGGTGCGCATGGCCGAATGGCTGCAGGCCGAAGGCAGGCGCCTGGTGGTGCTGATCGAGGGCCGCGACACCGCCGGCAAGGGCGGCACCGCCAAGGCCATCGCCGAACACCTCAACCCGCGCCAGTGCCGGACCGTCGCCCTGCCCCGCCCCTCCGGGCGCGAATCAAGCCAGTGGTATTTCCAGCGCTACGTCCCGCACCTGCCGGCGGCCGGCGAAATCGTCCTGTTCGACCGCAGCTGGTACAACCGCGCCGGGGTGGAGCGGGTGATGGGCTATTGCACCCAGGCCCAGTACACCGCCTTCCTGCAGCAGGCACCACGGTTCGAACGCATGCTGGTGGACGACGGCATCGTCCTGCTCAAGTACTGGCTGTGCGTGGACCAGACCGAACAGGAGCAGCGCTTCGCCGAGCGCCACGCCGACCCGCTCAAGGGCTGGAAGCTCTCGCCGGTGGACCTGGAGGCGCGGCGCCGCTACGCCGAATACACCCGCGCCCGCGAGGACATGCTCGCCGCCACCCACAAGGCGCACGCGCCCTGGACGCTGGTGGACTTCAACGACCAGCGCCGCGGTCGCCTGACCCTGATCCGCGACCTGCTGGACCGGCTGCCGGACGTGCACGTGGCCGTCGACAAGCCGGAGTTGCCGGCCCTGCGCGGCAAGCTGCACCGCGAACGCTACGACACGGTGGCACCGCTGCCGGCCTACGCGCCGCCCAAGGGCAGGCAGCTGGGCGATTGAGCCGCCACAACCCGGCATTTGCCGACACATTCACGTCGCCTCCCACGGCAAGCAATGGCTGTGTCCAGGTTCGGTTTGCACGCCCCGGCATGCGTGTGTAACATGATGTGTGGAGGTGCGCCATGGCTACCAATCTCGCTCTTGACCCCAATCTGATTGACCGCGCTGTTGCAGTCAGCGGTGAGCCATCCAAGAAGGCGGCCGTTACGCTTGCCCTGAAGGAATTCATCGCCCGCCGCGAACAGAAAAACATCGCGGGGTTGCTCGGGCAACTCGAATGGGACGAGAACTTCGACCACAAGGCTGAGCGCAGCCGCAAGTGAGTCTTTTCGTTGACACCAGCGCCTGGTCCCTTGCGCTGCGCCGCGACACCCAATCTGACCATCCAGCCGTCGCCATCCTGCGCAGTGCGCTGCTGGGCGGCGACACCATCGTCATTACCGGCATCGTGCTTCAGGAACTGTTGCAGGGCTTCAGCGGCCCCAAAGACCGGGTGCGCATCATCGAGCGCCTGCAGGCACTTCCCATGCTCCACCCCACCCGGGAGACTTACATCGAGGCCGCGTCGCTACGCAACGCGTGCCGGCGCGGCGGTGTGCAGATCGGCACGATCGACGCGCTGATTGCGCAGCTTTGTATCGAGCACGACCTCGACCTGCTCACTATGGACAACGATTTCGTGCATGCGGCCCGTTTCGTGCCGCTACGGCTGGCAACCTGACAGCCCACTGGACTTTTTCCGTTCAACGCACCTTGCCGCCGCTGGCCTCGATTGCGTTTTCCAGTTCGTGCGCGGTCACCGGGCCGAGGAACTGGCGCGCGAGCTTGCCGTCGGGCGCGATCAGGTAGGTGATCGGCAGCCCGCGCGGGGTGGCGAAGTCGCGCGGCGGATCCATCGGGTCGACGATCACGATCGGATAGGCCACCGGGTGTTCGACCAGGAACGCGCGCATCTCTTCCAGCCCGATGTCCTCGTAGGCCAGGCCGACCACTTCGACCTGCTCGCGCATGGCGTGCAGCGCGGACAGTTCGGGCATTTCCTTCAGGCAGGGCGCGCACCAGGTCGCCCAGAAATTCACCACCACCCAGCGGCCACGGTGCGCGGCCAGGTCGAACTGGCCGCCGTCCACCGTCGGCGCGGAAAGCCGCGGCTCCCCGGCGGTGGTTTCGATCACGCCCGGCGAGTTTGTGGGCGCCGGTTGCGCAGCGGCGTCAGGTTCGGGCGTCGGCCCGGCCACCGGTTGCGACGCCGGCGGCGACGCCTGCCGGCAGGCCGCCAGCAGCACGGACAGCAACAGCACCGGCAGGATCGAAGAACGCATGGGTCAGGCTCCAGGGGGGTGTGCGGGGGCGTGGGGTGCGGGCCCTGCTCCGGCCACCGGATCCAGCCCCGGATAGAGGCTGCCGACGCTGCGCGCCAGCGCCGGGCCCAGAGGCAGGCGCAGGTCGTCGATCACCGCGTGCACCGCCGCACCCAGGTCGTCCTCGCGGCACGGTAGGCAATCGGCACCCATCGGCACCCGCAGCTGGCAGGCTTCGTAGAGTTCACCCAGGGTGATTTCGTCCAGGTCGCGCGCCAGCAGCCATTCGCCACGCTCGTCGCGGCGGACCAGGCCGATTTCTCCCAGCCGTGACAGCAACCGCTGCACCAGGGTGTCGGTGAGCATCGGCTCCAGGCTCAGCATCTGCGCGGTGTGCAGGCCATTGCCCTCGCGCCGCGCCTGGCGGAAGCGCCCGACCAGGCGCAGCAGGGCGTACATCTCGTGCCCGGCCGGCAGGCGCATGTCCGCCGGCTGGTAGCGGAAGGCGGCCAGCGAGGAGGCCAGCGAGGCGCCCAGCAGGATCGAAGTCCAGGCCAGGTAGATCCACAGCATCAGGATCGGGATCGCGGCCAGCGCGCCGTACAGGCGCTGGTAGCCATCGAAACTGCCCAGGTACATGCCCAGGCCGGTCTTGACCAGCTCCAGCAGCGCGGCGGCCAGCAGCGCGCCGGCAAACGCGTGGCGCCATTTCACCGTGTGGTGGGGCACCACCCGGTAGATCAGCATCACCACCAGCAGCTCGATCAGGCTGGGGGTGATGCCGCTGCCCCAGCTGGCCAGCCACTGCCACTGCGGGCGATCGAACAGCGGCAAGGCCAGGAACCGCGCCGAGGCCGCCAGCGAGGCCGCCGCCAGCAGCGCGCCCAGGGTCAGCACGGTCCAGTACACCAGGTAGCGCGACAGCTGCGGCCGGGCGCTGGCCACCCGCCAGATCCGGTTGAAGGTCGATTCGACGCTGTTGAGGGTGACCAGCAACGACACCACCAGGGCGATCACGCCGGCGGCGGTGAGCTGGGTGATGTTGCCGGCCAGGTCATCCAGGCGCGATTCGATCGCCCGCGCCGCGCTGGGCATGAAGTGGGAAAACACGTAGTCGACCAGTTCGGCGCTCCATTGCTGGAACACCGGGAACGCCGACAGCACGCCCAGCACCACCACCGCCAGCGGCACCAGGGCGAAGGCGGTGGTGTAGGACAGCGAGGCGGCCGCGTCGAACAGGCGGTCATCGAGGAAGCGGCGCCACAGGAAACGGGCGAAGGTGGCCGCGCGCGCGCGGTCGAACACGCGTTCGTGCAGGGTCCGGCGCCAGCCGGCCAGGGTGTGGGCCAGGTCCATCGCGCAAGCCTACCCGATGCACGGCGCCGCCCGCATCGCCGATACTGCACAGGTCCCGAACCGGCGGAAGAACGATGGCGGAAATTCTGGTCCTGTACTACAGCCGTGGTGGCTCGGTCGCGCGCCTGGCGCGACAGCTCGCGCGCGGGGTGGAGGAAGTGCCCGGGATGCAGGCGCGGCTGCGCACGGTGCCGCCGGTGGCCGCGGTGACCCAGCAGGCGGCGCCGCCGGTGCCCGAGGACGGCGCGCCCTATGTGCAGGCTTCCGATCTGGACGAGTGCGCCGGCCTGGCCCTGGGCAGTCCGACCCGCTTCGGCAACATGGCCGCACCGATGAAGCATTTCATCGATGGCCTGGGCGCGCAGTGGGCCAGCGGCACCCTGGCCGGCAAGCCGGCGGCGGTGTTCACCTCCACCGCCACCCAGCACGGCGGCCAGGAGTCGACCCTGCTGAGCATGCACCTGCCGCTGCTGCACCACGGCTGCCTGATCGTCGGCATTCCGTTCACCGAGCCGCTGCTCAGCAGCACCCGCAGTGGCGGCACGCCCTATGGCGCCAGCCACGTGGCTGGGGCGCAGGACGATCCGCAGCCCACTGACGAGGAAGCCGCCCTGGCGCGTGCGCTGGGCCGGCGCCTGGCCGACGTCGCCGCGCGGCTGGCGCGCTGATGGCCGCCTCCACCGCACACCGGATCACCGCCGCCGCGCTGCTCGCACTGGCAGCGCTGTTCGTGCTGTGGTTCCACGACGACAAGCACGCCGTCGCCGCCCTGCTGGTGTTCGCCCTGCCGCCGCTGCTGCTGGCGTTGCCGGCCTGGCGTGGCGGCCGCCGCGCCGCGTTCTGGGCCGGGGTGCTGGCCCTGTTCTGGTTCAGCCACGGGGTGATGGTGGCCTGGACCCGGCCGCCGGAGCGGCTGTTGGCCTGGCTGGAGATCGCGCTGGCGCTGCTGGTGATCGGCGCGTCGAGCTGGGCGGGGCTGCGGGCGCGCTTCGGCAGGCGGCGCGGCGCGTAGGAACCTGGTGCATCACTGCGTCCGGACTTTGCGCGGATAATGACCACACCTTTCGCACGCGGCGCCACGGCGCCGTTCCAGGATCCGACATGGACGAACTGCTGATCGTCACCACCGGTGGCACCATCGACAAGATCTACTTCGACGACAAGTCCGACTACCAGATCGGCGACCCGCAGATCGGCATGATCCTGCGCGAACTGGGGGTGACGTTCCGCTTCACCGTGATCCCGATCCTGCGCAAGGATTCGCTGCACATCACCGACCAGGATCGCGAACTGGTCCGCGCCACCATCGCCGCCCAGCCGGCCCGCCACGTGCTGGTCACCCATGGCACCGACAGCATGGTCGCCACCGGGATGGTGCTGCGCTCGATCACGGACAAGACCATCGTCATGACCGGCGCGCTGAGCCCGGCCCGGTTCCGCGGCTCGGACGCCGAATTCAACATCGGCTGCGCGATCGGCGCGGTGCAATGCCTGCCGGCCGGCGTGTACATCGCCATGAACGGGCTGATCTGGGATCCGGCCAGGGTGCGCAAGAACGTGGCCGCGAACCGCTTCGAAGCCAGCTGACCGCCTACTCCTCGGGACGGCACCAACCGGTTCCGGAAACATACTCGAATCCCCGGTCGCATTTTCCGACGGAACCCGTCATGCACGGCGGAACGACGTCGGGCGTCACGGCAACGGCGCGACGCCAACCCTCCTTTCCGCGCTCGCAGGTGAATCCATCCATGCTGCGGACCTGTTCGGTCCCGGTGCTGGCGTGACAACCGTTGGTGAGGATGGCAACGGCCATGAGGATCAATCGCACGACCTGCTCCGACTCCGGCCTCCGGTCAGCCGTCCAGCCGCACCAGCCAGCCATGGCGGTCGGGAACCCGGCCGTACTGGATGCCGGTCAGTTCGTTGCGGATCGACAGGGTGACTTCGCCGGTGGGGGCATTGATGTCGCCGACGCTGAAACCCTTGCCCTTGAGTTCGCCGATCGGGGCGATCACCGCGGCGGTGCCGCAGGCGAACACCTCGCGGA